>VBAX01000111.1 GCA_005883075.1 Candidatus Bathyarchaeota archaeon
AATTGGAGCTCCTAGTGTCCAAGCTTGGCCTTCCTCGAGAGCTATGGATGCGGGACCATCGACGAGGAGAGTTTTGTCCGCTTGAAGCCTAACTTGAGGGAAATGTCTTCCTCCTAGACAGAGTTATTCAATCCAGCCAAACTTTGCTCTCGACAACAAGTCGGCGGGGTTTTGGCTATGGAAACGTTGAGCACGGGGATTAGCGGGCTGGACCGGTTGCTGAAGGGCGGTTTTGCCCTTCGAAAGATCAACTTGGTCTACGGAGAGGCGTCGACCGGGAAGACAGTTCTGTCGATGCAAACCGCTCTGGAGGCCGCGGCGAGAGGCTTGAAGGTTTTCTTCGTTGATGCTGACTTGTCATTCTCGGTTCAGAGGCTTGAATCGCTAGATCGAGGGAAAGAGCTTGCCGAGAATATTGTGGTGTTTCAGCCGGAGGACTTTCGTGAACAGATCCGGATAACAGAGGGCCTTGAAGTGCTGTTGTCTAAGACCCCGGCTTTGTTGGTGGTTGACTCGGTAACGGGCCTTTATCGTGCTGATCTCGAGAAGCCGGGGACGGTTTTTGTCAATAATCGTGAGCTTAACAGGCAGCTGGCCTATCTTTCAGATCTGGCTTCGAGATTCGAGCTCACTATCTTGTTGACTGGGCAGGTTCACAGCAAGCCTAGCCGTGGAAGCTGGCTTATCGCGCCTGTAGCAACCAGGTCGCTCAGACACTGGTCGTCCACAATCTTGAGACTGCGCCAGACGCCCCGAAGAGATGTGAGAGAATGCCTTCTAGAGAAGATAGATGGTCGAGAGGCTAGTGGTCCGAGGACGCTTTTCAGGATCGGAGAGGCAGGGATAGAGAATGTGTAGCGTTTGGTTCATAACTGTCCAGGTTCGACCGGGCGTGTTCAAGCTCTAGGGGATTTGTTCTGGGAATAGTTCTGGATGCACTATTGTTCATTGGTCCTTCGTATGTCGCGAACGCCGCTCCTCTACTGCTCGGTGGTGGTGCTCCCCTGGATGGAGGAAAGAACTTTTTCGACGGTCAGAGGATCCTAGGAGCTCACAAGACCCTTCGTGGATTATTTGCTGGGATCATAGCCGGTTCACTTGTAGGGCTTGCAGAGTCATCGTTTAACAGCCATCTTCTACTCGGTGGGTTTATGATCGCGCTGGGGACCGTTCTGGGGGATCTTCTTGGGGCCTTTTTCAAAAGGCGGATCCGGATTAAACCAGGGAGCCCGCTTCCGATCGTGGACCAGCTAGATTTCGTGTTCGGGGGCTTGCTCCTTGGACAGCTGGTCTTTCCGTTGAGTTTGCCATCGATTCTACTCGTGGTCCTGGTAACTCCGCCAATTCATCTCGGAACGAATTACGGAGCTTACTTGCTTGGAATCAAGAGGACACGCTGGTAACCGGCAAAGGATAGAGGTGCGGTGACTTTTGCATAAGTCTAAAATCATCATCGATTAACAAGCGCGGCTCTTAGAGATGTCAGCTGCTGCAGCAAAGAAAGCGAAGAGGAAGGGCCTTTTGGTACTCTTAGTGATTGTAGTTGCTACTATTGTTCTTGTTATTCCTCCAGCGTTGGCGGGGGGCTTGATGGTTCCGGTTTCCAAGGTGGTCTTCGGCGAGACCACAGGGTCGCTTTCGGCAACGCAGGCGACCGCGAATGTCTCATTGATAACGGCTTACGAGTACTATTTTTCGATCAGGGCCGGAGGGATGTTCAGAACGAGCGATGCGAGCGTGTCGAATTCGAATGGCAACGCGACCATTACTATAGATCTGAAGCTGACTAATCCTTCAGGGCAGACGATTGACTTGGGAAATACGAATATTAGCGGAGGGATAGGAACGCGGACACACACGATCTACCTTTCCATTGACCAAGGTGTCCGAATCTCAGGCGCCTATACGCTCAGCATCGACATTACGGCGAACGTAACCGTTGGAGGACTCTTGCAGCTCAACCTAACACATGTTGTAACTACTACCTTCACAGTATCATAGCCCGACTCCTCCTCGGGCACTCTTGTGACGCGAGGATCGGTCGCTAAGACCCCCTATTTTTCCTGAACATTTCCTGTCCGGCACTGATAATGGGCGAGACAGGCGATTCAGGGCACGATCCAGGCTTTAACGGAAGAGCGGAACTACGTGAAGTGTAGAGCCATTCCCTAACGATTCTAGAGCAGATCTGGAACCATGGTCCCAGAATCGAGATCGGGGTTGATAATGAACGATTCTATTCCTTCTCTTTCGAAAATCGTTTAAAGAGTTCTGAGAGGAGCCGGCGGACTTGGAGGATATGATGCTGGCACGCTTGGACTGCTCGAGGGAGCGAACATCCGCGCCATGGCCATGGCTGTCTTGCTCTCCCTAACCTTCGCCAGAATGCCGGGTTCTATCCTTCGATAGAAGAGGGTGGGCGCTAGAATGCAGGAGGGCAAGAGAGATGCGACTAGAGTGGTGGTGAGGGCGATTGCCTTGTCAAGGCTTCCGCCAAGTGATACGGCGAAGGTGAGAAACGCACCCAAGCTTCCCACTGAAGCGAGCCAGTTCGACATCCACGCTCCAGGAGCTGTAATAGTAACCCTCTTCGGATTATGGCATCGCAACCCCGAGTCTTCGAGAACCCAGAACAGAACATGTATCGATGACGGAACGGCAAGGATGAAGATAGCCACGTAGACGAACGCGTTGCTGACAATCGCGATGTTCGCAGGGGTAACATCCGTTATCTGCGGCACAATGATAGCCGAGAGAACAAACACGAACAATAAGACCCGAAAATCCCTCAGGATTCGACGCGAAAAACCGGGAGGTCCTACCGGCCTCTCAAAATAATATTGGTGACCCGACGACTCTCGAAAGTGGCGAATTATCCAGATGACAAAGAATGCGAGACGATCTACTACGAGGCTCCAGATGAGAACCGGGATGCCAACGTACACGACAATTATGGTCACGAGCCAGCCTAGGCCCTTGTAGGTGCCCGCTGCAAGGAGCGGCATAAGGGACAGAATGCCGAGGACGTACTCCTTCCTATAGGTCAAGAATCCACGGAGAATGGCTCCTAAGGCCCAAGTATGAGTTTTCTAGAACCGACATGTTCTGACCATGGGAAGCCTTGCGAGACTATGTGGGATGTGGGGATGCGTGGCTAGAAGGGAGAGACGCTTGTGAAGTTAAAGTCCCTCGCTAGGATCCCAGGCTGCAGGATTCTGAACTGCTGGAACTCGGAGAAGTTTCGCACGGGCTCCGAGACAGCGTCGACTTTGTTGAACAATTCTAGGAGGCTCTGGTTGAACCGCAAGTTCTTCACTGGTCTCTTGATCTCACCATTCTCAACTAGGAATGTTCCATCTCTGGTCATGCCTGTCACCGTCTTGGTCCGAGGTTCTGTTTCCCGTACGTACCAGAATCTGGTGATCAGTAGCCCCTTGTCAAGTTCTCCAATTTGCTCCTCCGGGGTCTTGGTGGCCCCTTTGCCTCGAATTACTAGATTGGTCGGCAGCTCACCCAGAGGGTTTGGCAAAGGTAGCTCGTGACCTGTCGGTGCTGCACCATAGCGGTGCTGAGATATTCTGGAAGAAACCACGTTTCGAAAGACCCCGTTCTCGATAAGCGAGACTTTGCTCTTCTGGCAACCTTCCCCGTCGAAGGGCGGCCCTGCTTGGCTTGGATGATACACGTCATCATCGATGCTGACATTATCCCCGAGAATCTTCTCGCCGAGTCTACCTGAGAGGTAGCTTCTTCCTTCCTTGTACTGTCGCATTCCAAGATCGGGACTATAGCCTGTGGATGCGGACACGGCAAAGAAGAGCAGCATCTCGCTCCACGCATAGGGATCGACAACAACATCGAACTTTCCAGGGGCGATGTCTGCCTGGTTCTTGTTCAACTGGGCTCTTTCGAGTGCTGTCTGTGAGACCTTGTTAGGGTCCAGCTCGCCAATATCGCCAAATGTTGACAGGGCGTATCCTGTCTGGTTACCGTTGTCAGCGTCCATTGTCAACGAGAAGTATCCGCCCGATCCTCGATAGGATGTTTCCAGTCCGGATGTATTGAGCATCATTACTTGCTCGACGCTGGTTCCGAGAACCCCTGAGGCAAGAAGATGGTTTTTCTTGGCCAGATCAATGGCGGACCCGATGTAGCCTGCTTTCAGCTCAGCCGGAGCCTCGACAGTTTTTTCGCTGTATCGGTTGACTGAACGGTATTTCTGTGGACCGGGCATAGGCAGAAAATCTGGGTCTTCGGGCGAGTCGCGTGCCTGGCGGA
>VBAX01000112.1 GCA_005883075.1 Candidatus Bathyarchaeota archaeon
TCGCAGGTTCTCAGCGACACACTTACGGCGAAGGTTACGGTCAACCCTGATGAGACTTTCATCAACCAGATGATTAGAATGGTGGAGTCCTCCAAGAGGCCCAAGACTCCGAACGAGCAAGCTGTAACAATTGTCCTGATAGGACTCACGGCGATTTTCACGATCCTTATCGGGGCTCTGCTAGGCGTATCTCTGGTTCTGAGTCTCGCAGCAGACCTTTCAGTCCTGATAGCGCTCTACGTCTGCCTCTTGCCTACGACGATAGGAGCACTTCTACCCTCAAT
>VBAX01000113.1 GCA_005883075.1 Candidatus Bathyarchaeota archaeon
GACGTTATTCTTCTCGACAAAACTGGGACCATCACAGTTGGTAACAGGCAGGCGGTCGAATTTCTACCGTTTCCTGGATTCACCGAGAAAGATGTGGGTGAAGCCGCCTTCCTAGCTTCGTGGCATGATGATACTCCTGAGGGTAGAAGCCTGATCCGGCTAGCCTACGAGAATGGGTTCGTTCCAAAGGAAATGAACTCTCTGGACGCGTCGGAGGTCTACGAGTTCAGCGCCAGCACTCGCACTAGCGGTGTCAAGTTGGCTGGAGGGACGGGGTTCATGCTGCCAAAGAGCGGGGGGACCGGCCGAGAGAGGGGAAGGCTCAGGAGAAAATTCGAGCCCCACGTGGAAGGCGGCGTCCCGATCGGATCCGATGAGACAGAAATCATCAAAGGCGCTCCTGATGCCATCAAGAAAATTGTCAAGTCTGTTCCGGTAGACTATGACAAGAACGTTCAGAACATATCTGCCGCTGGAGACAC
>VBAX01000114.1 GCA_005883075.1 Candidatus Bathyarchaeota archaeon
TGGGAATTGACGAGTACCAGCCGGAAGCGAAGCCCGAGGACAAGTACGACATCGTCAAGCGGGAACAGTCCGAGACGAGAATTGTTGCCATGATAGGAGACGGGACCAATGACGCCCCTGCCCTGGCAATGGCCGACGTGGGTTTGGCGATGAATTCTGGGACCCAAGCAGCGAAGGAAGCTGCGAACATGGTCGACCTCGAGTCGAACCCGGCCAAGATCATAGAAGTAGTGATGCTCGGAAAACAATTGCTTATGACCCGAGGCGCTGTGACTACATTTAGCATCGCGAACGATGTAGCGAAATATTTCGCGATCATGCCCGTTTTGTTTGCATCAACTGTTCCAGAGCTGAAGGCGTTGAACGTTCTCGGGCTTGGCTTGAACACTGCGGTTCTCTCGACGCTTATCTTCAACGCCATTATCATCCCACTTTTGATTCCATTGGCGATGAGAGGGGTCACGTTCAAGCCTTCAGGAACCATGACCCTTTTCCTGAAGAACACCGTGATCTATGGAGTTGGCGGAGTTATGATTCCCTTCCTAGGAATCAAGCTGATAGACGTGGGAATATCGTTGCTCTAGGAGAGAAACCATGATGAAAATCACCCGAAAACTCCTGCAAAACTGCGGCCCTGCGATCAGGTTAGCAGCAATATCGCTAATTCTATGCGGGCTGGTGTTTCCTCTTGTCATAACAGGCTTTGCCCAGCTAATCTTTCCATCCCAGGCGAATGGAAGCCTAGTTCAGTTTAACGGCAAAGCCGTAGGCTCGAGCCTTATTGCGCAGAATTTCAGCCTGCCGATCTTTTTCCATCCCCGAAACGATTCTGCCTCTGGAGTTGACCCTGACATTACGGTCCAGGACGCGTACTCTCAGATTCCGAGAATAAGCGCTGCCACCAGCATTTCAGTCGATACGCTGCAGCAAATCGTAAACAAGAACGAAGAGGGCACGTTCTGGATCTTTGGCACCCCGTACGTGAATGTTCTGAAACTAAACTTAGCTCTCATTCAAACAGGCGACTTGGCTTATAACGGGTTTCCAGCAAGTTCGGGCCTGTAGACTCGTCACCTAGGACCGACGGAGTTAGCGAATCGACCGCTATGACGGAGAATGCTCCTAGCTTCTTTCAGATTGGGTCTAGCCATGGACTTTCACAAACCTTTTCGGAATCGTTTCTGACTCTCCTCAATTAGTTGTTACATGCCTCTCAAGATTCCGTCTCTAAAGTTGTTAATGAAAATCGTCATTTTGATCATACTCTCGATCGGTCCTTGGATATTCTCTCGGGCCCAATCATCTCCTTCCTCTCCAGTGACGACCATTCTGACCGGTCTCAGCTTCCCAGTCTCGCTGAGGTTTGCCCCAGACGGGCGCATCTTCTTCAACGAAAAAAACACGGGCAATATCCGAATCATTCAACAGAACGGAACACTCCTGTCAACTCCCTTCGCCACCATTTCGCCAATATTCACGGACAGTGAATCAGGACTCTTGGGCATAGCTTTGGACCCATCCTTCACTTCCAACAGATTCCTTTACGTCTACTACACCTATCGAGACAGCCAATCCTACACACACGGCCACATCGTACGATACACGGCTGCAGGCAACAGGGGAACAAGCCCCGCTAACGTCTCTGATGTCGTTAGCGCCGCTCCGAATGCGCCCCCTTATCACAACGGTGGCTACATTAAGTTCGGGCCTGACGGCAAGCTATACACGCAAGTTGGCGAATTCCACCAAGGGTCTCCAGCACAAGACCCATCGTCTACAACAGGTAAGATGCTTCGCATGAACCCGGACGGGTCCGTTCCTTCTGACAATCCCTTCCCTGGGAGTCGTGTCTATGCTTTGGGCATACGCAATGCTTTCGGCTTTGACTTCGACCCCTCAAATGGGAGACTCATCGCCACCGAAGCTGGTCCCAACACTGACGATGAGATCAACATCATCGTAAAGGGCGGAAACTATGGTTGGCCAACATGCACAGGGATCTGCCACAATCCGTCCTTCACAGATCCAATCGTCGACTTCAATCCAGTCGTCACGCCCACCGGGATCGCGACAGTTGCCCCGAACGTCTACTATTTTGGCGAATGGAACACGGGAAACCTCGAACGCCTAGAACTCTATGCAAACGGCTCTATAGTTTCAATGAGCCAGATTTACGCGCAAAGCGGAGGAATCATCGCGGTTGAAATGGGACCCAACGGAAAACTCTACTTTACCTCTCCAAACGGAATTTACACTTACGACCTTCAATCGCCAGTCTCAGCGATGCCCAATTCCATTTTCATAATCCTCGCGATCACTGTCTCAATAATCGCGACGGCAGTGTTAGGTTATTTGGGAATCCGTTATCGGCGCAGGCATTCCCTTCAACCTGTTCCTAGAATGCAACAGAGTTGGGAGTTCGTTTCCTCTAGAATTGGTGTTGATGGGGTGCGGCTACATTAGTTTCTGGTATAGCACGAAGTATGCGGTGGCCATGAAGACGAAGCTTAGTAGCATGCCG
Organism: Candidatus Bathyarchaeota archaeon; assembly: GCA_005883075.1. Lineage (GTDB taxonomy): Archaea > Thermoproteota > Bathyarchaeia > 40CM-2-53-6 > 40CM-2-53-6 > 40CM-2-53-6. Next base: position 2,522 of record VBAX01000114.1, read on the forward strand.
AACCCTAGAAAGCCGTATGCCCGCTTGGGCCGATAGGCGTTCCGTGTGCTGGTGAACATCATGTACAATCCTACGATTCCCAGTGCATAGAGCAGGGCTACGAAAACTCCTTCGGCTGGCGTCTGGTTGTTGATGTCGTGCGGATAGACAAAGCCGAGACCTTGCTGGACGTTCAAGAGACTCACAGAGGTACCAGCGCCTACTAGGATGAAGAGTCCGCCTGCGAGAACAAAGACGGTGAAGGCGAGTATCAGGAAGGAGGCTACAGGCAATAGCGGTCTGCTGGATCCGGGTGCGAGTTTAACGAAACTCATTCGGAATGCTAGGTTGTTGAGGGATCTCTTCAGTTTGAAGAGCCCTGTTCTGAAACCCATCGCTGGTCCACGTTGTTAAGTGGGCAATGGCCATCGCCGATTATAAGCCCTGCTTTCCCAAGTGCATGCACGACTCTGAAACCGTTTTTATAGCGCGTCGGGTCATGAGACCTCACGAGGCTTCCGCACCGATTTGTGTCCGCAGAGAATTTTATGCTCCAAGTGCGGCGAACTCCTCTACACCGGGCTTGAACTGGAGACGCCTGGCGAGATCATTCAGCGAAACGGAGGCTATTGCCCGAAGTGCGGTAAGAAGCTGGGGTTTGACACTGAAAACTTGAAGATTATTCCTGAGACCCCTGTTCCCGGTCCATAGTTCCCGCGCATCCTTTTTTCTACCACCACCGACTACCGGCAGATTACGAGAAGTCAGGCATTGGCAAGAAGAACCCACGTCTACGAATACCATAGGAAGCATGGTAACATTGTCGAGTATGCGGGCTTTGACCTTCCAGTCTGGTTCGAAGGCATAATCCCGGAGTGCCGGCGTGTTAGAAACAGCTGTGGAATATTCGACGTCTCCCATATGGGACGGGTTCTAGTGGAAGGAAAAGGCGCCGAGTCATTCCTGAACGAGCTCACGACGAACGATGTGTCTAAGCTTGCCGTTGGAAGAGGACAGTATTCTCTCTTTTGTAATGCTAAGGGAGGGATAATGGATGATCTGACAATCTTCAGAATCGCAAACTTGCGATATCTTGTTGTCTACAACGCCGGGAACCGTGACAAGAACTGGAACTGGCTTCTCAAAAACAAGACTCGAGCTGATTTGACTGTTTTGGATGTTTCTGATGATGTTGCTATGTTCGCGGTTCAAGGTCCTAGAGCCGGCACAGTCCTCTGGAACGTGTCCGGTGTCCAGCTCGATGAGGTGGAAAAGTATGGGACGAAGGATGTGAAGATGGCTGGGATTCCGTGCCTCCTGACGCGGAGCGGATACACGGGTGAGGATGGTTTCGAGATCTACGTGTGGAATACCAGTGTGAAGGAACCATCAAATGCGCTGAAGGTCTGGGAGAAATTGTTGTCGGGTGGTAGAGAGGTAGGGATTTCTCCAGTCGGGTTGGGTGCTAGAGATGTCTTGAGACTTGAGGCGGGAATGTGTCTCTATGGAAATGATATTAACGAGAACACTTCCCCAGTCGAGGCGAGGCTCAACTGGGTTGTTCGTTTGGAGAAGCCGGATTTTGTGGGTAAGAATGCAATCATGCGCTTGAAGGAAAAAGGACCTGGCCGAGTTAGAGTTGGTTTCAAGATGATGGAGAAGGGAATTCCGCGGCAAGGCCAAGACATTTTTGCGGACACTGTTATAGTCGGGAAGGTGTCGAGCGGAACATTTTCTCCAACGCTCAGTCTTGGGATTGGAATAGGTTATGTCCCTCCGTCGTCCGCCGCGATTGGGGAGAGATTTAGTGTTGGAATCCGTGATCGGAGGGTGCAGGCCGAAGTCGTCAAGCTTCCCTTCTACCAACGAAAATCAGAGAATCAAGTTGTAGTGCTTGGAGAAGAGATGGGGTTGAAGGATTTCAGGAAGA
>VBAX01000115.1 GCA_005883075.1 Candidatus Bathyarchaeota archaeon
AATGTCCCAAATGCGCAAACGAACAAGTAATTTTCGAGAGAACCAGCAACTACGTGAAATGCACAGTTTGCGACGAGCTTCTAGCTCAACCAAAAGGCGGAAAGGCAGAGATTAGAGGAGAAATATTACAGCCCCTTGCTTAGAGGGAACTGGGGAAGAAATCGAGTTGAGTGTCCAGGCTTCACAACCACTAATGCCCGAAGTCGGGGATCTGGTCGTTACAACTGTAACCCGAGTCGAAGACTACGGTGCGTATGTGAAGCTCGATGAGTTTAGCGGGATCGAAGGTCTCGTCCATATTTCAGAGATCTCAACCACTTGGGTTCGGAACATCAGGGAACACGCGCGACAAGGCCAGAAGCTAGTTCTCAAAGTCCTGCGAGTAAGCTCACAACGGAACCAGATAGATCTCTCCCTCAGACGAGTCACTGGGAGAGAAAAGTCCGAGAAGATGCTGGAATGGAAGAAGGAGCGAAAAGCTGAAGCGATCCTCAAAAGTGCCGCTGACAAACTGAAAAAGTCAGCAGATGACGCCGAGGATATCAGAAAGATTCTCCTAGACAAGTTCGGAGGACTCTACTCTCCCCTGGAAGAGGCCTTGGACGAGGGCCCCGAGGTCCTTGTAAAGGGCGGATTAACATCAGAATGGGCTCAAGCAATAGCAGAAGTTACCAAGACGAAGATCCGACTCGAAAGATCGAAGGTCCGAGGAACCGTCTCGATAACCTGCCACAAACCCGGCGGAGTCGAGATAATCAAGCAAGCCTTGACCAGCGCAAAGAAGATCCGCAAACCTCGCGGAAGCGAAGTGAAAATCTACTCGATAGGCTCCCCAAGGTACAGAATTGAAGTGCAAGCTCCCAGCTTCGAAGCAGCCGAGAAAACCCTGAGCCTGGCAGTGGAAGAGGCCCTAGGGACCATCAAGAAGGCCGGTGGTGAGGGAAGGAAGCTTGGATGAAATGGTTGATGAGACGATGCCCAAACTGCTCAAGATACACCCTAAAAGGGATCTGTCCAGTTTGTGCGTCTCCGACTAGCAACCCCCACCCTCCAAAGTTCTCGCCGGACGATAAGTACGCCCGGCAGCGAATGGATGGATCTGGCGCGATTTCAGAAGAAGCCTAGAGAACGTTATCACATAAAGATCAGAGGCTGAGGCGTAGTAAGTGCGATGTCCAATAGCCGAGTGGGATCGCCCTGCCACCTCGCCCGAACAAGAATATACGAATTGCCCACAGGGAGTCCAGCCCAGTTGTAGCTGAAATCACCTGCAGTAGCATTGACCCTCGCTATGAAATTCCAACTGCCTCCCGGGCTGGTTGAATATTCCAGGATGATCGGGATCTTGTCAGTCGTTGTGTCAACCGGAGTTCCTGTCGAGGTCGTCAAGGTCCCAGTGATGGTAGTGTTTCCCCCCGTAGGCTTGACAATCGCCGGGGTAAGCTGGGCCGTAATAGACGGCTGGTCAGGGTACCTTAGTGAGTAAACGAGAACGTACGATGAGGAAGAGGCAAAGCTCTGGACGAAAAAGTTGGGAGACGCAGGCCCCGTATCATTCTGATCTGTTGGCTTTCCTCCTGGGTAGCCATTTCGCATCAGGAGTCCGAGCACTGTATTGCTGGTTGGGATCTGGACCACGTTGGGACGCGTCCCCACTTGACTGGTTATCCTCTCATCTGTGGTCTTGTTATCTATCGTCACGATACGATGGTATTCTGACGCGCCTGTCGAGGGGTCCGTGATAATTTGCCTAAAACTCACGCTAGCAACCCCCATGGGGGTATTGATCGAGGTGTTGTTGCCTATCCTGACCATCCAGTACCATTTACTGTCATCACCGTATCCGCAAAAGGGCGGTCCACCCCCACCGCAGAGTCCACGATTGTTATAACTGACGAAAACGGCCACGTGAGTAATCCTCTGCTGTCGCATTAGCTGAATTGCAAGGGACTCGTTCAGCATGAAACCAATCGCGATGTCCTTGATTGCGGTTGTATTCCCTGTTCCGTTATCTGAGAGGGTGGGCAGTCCAGTGTTCACGGTAATCCAGTAGCCATAGTCCCACCAGGTGAAGACAACACTCGAGTGCGGCAGATTATTGTTCATCCAAGAGAGAGCCTCAAGCCAGTCGGGCACGGCGGCGCGGACCGGAAGGCTGGCGGACGCAATGGTCGTCGGCGTGTAAGCAGACTGAACGGCGTTGATGAAGGTTGGAACGACGAGGACAAGAATGATGAGCAAAATACCCAGACTGAACTCCCGGCTTACCCTACTGGTGAAGCGTAGTTTCCGTCGGGGAAAGATAACCGCCTGCTGAATAATATCCATCGCGGGCTTACCCAGTTCAACCACTGTTATCGCTGCGAGAGTCGACATCACCGGCGCCAGAATCAGGGTTAGCCGGACGAGGCTGGCTGCGAAGTAGAACCCTGTTACGCCGAATATTATCAAGAGAACGTCTCCCTCGCGAAGCCGTTGGAAGGCAAAGAAGAAACCGAAGACACCCAGAATTATTAGGCTGCCCAGTTCGAGGTAAAGGCTCGCCCACGTGGAAGGCCTGTTCTCAGCAACTGATGCAACGAGCGGAATACTGTTCCGCACGAAGGGGTTCACCGTTGCGAGGAACTTTCCCTGAAGCAAAGCACCGGACACTACCTTCGTACTTACCAGCCCAAAGATTATCACGGCTGCAGAGGCGATCGAAAGGCCCAAGACGCTCAGTCTTCCCCGGCTGGAAGGAGCAAGCCTCGCAAGCTCCATCACAACAAGGAGGCCCATAACTCCGAGCAACGCGATCGTCGTACTCTCGGTCAGAAACGTGTGTCCGAGAAGAGGGATTTCTGTCCCGATGTACAGCATGAAACCAACGGTTATGCCATAGGATAGGAAAAGTCGCGGGGTGTATCGTTTCAGAACCACCAAGGCCAAGGCGAACAATCCAAGCACCTCGGCGGCGTAACGGAAACTTCCCCATGAGAACGACATGTAAATGAGACTGATACTCGACAACATACTGTAGATTGTCGTGCTCTTCAAACTCCTCCCAGGATTTACCGCTCGAATAAAGAACAGAAATGTCAGAATCATGGTAGGGACACCGACACCCTCATTCCTGAAGAAACCTAGCTCCGTTCGACTGATGAGACTCGAGCTGAATGCGGCGAACAAGGCAGCGAACAGCCCTGCGCTCTTTCCCCATAGATCCTTCGCGAAAAAGTACGTGACTAAGACAGCGAAGGCCCCGAGTAAGATTGGGCTATAGACGGCTGCGTCGTAGAGGCTGATGTTAACGCCAATCGACTGGAAGAACTGGTAGATCAAGGTTCCTGTGAAACTTGTGCCTGGATAACTCGTGACGACCGGGGCTCGCCCGAAGGGGAACCATTCGCTAGTATTCACATAGGTATACCACGACTGCCAGCCATTGGCTGTAATCTGCCGCATGTCGTTGAAGTTGAAATAGGGATCGAACTCTGAAATGTAAGCTCCCCAGCGAAGAGGAAGCAGTCGAACGAGCGAGGCCAATACAAGGGTCAGGGAGAGAATCGAATAGTGTAGAAACGTTGCCCGAGAGATAAGACTCAGGTTCTTTCTGACCGCTCTGAAGCGAGAGGCAATACTTTCTCGTGATAGGCCTGCTCGGATCTCGCCGAAGAAACCTTCAGGGTCAACCTCCACTTCTAGCTAGCACGCTCTTTCTAAGGGGGTCCAGTAATTACGAGGGGATGGCTTCCCGTTCCTGCCGTTAATATTCTTGTGGTTGAAGCTTTCTCAGCGTAGGTTCGCGCTAGGATTTCATGGCGTGGGCTACCGTTCTTGCCACACTCACTCTTGCAAGGCATGCCGCAACCTACGATTTGTCAACCTCATTCAGCATTCGTTCTTTCCAAGAATGATGTTAGAGGGTGCTTTCCCTACTGATTCGCGCCTCCTCGCTCTCCTCTCAAAAAAAGCGTAGGCAAAGATGAAACACCAGACTACCCCAAGACCAATCACAATCCAGCTCTCAACCGAAGGAAGGAGGTACAGATGATTGAAAACGATGAGCCAAAGCGTTCCCAACAAGCCAAAATAGATGTAATTGTGCTGATGTCCAACGGCTCTTCCAGTATATCTCCAAACTTGGACTGGAAGGCCGACAGGAAACTTTGCAATCGGAGCTAAAAGCAAGAATATCCAACTAATCGGTGCCAGCATGATCAGCCAGTTGATGCTTGCGTTCCAAGGTGCCCGGAGCAATTGGAAAGTTCCTATCAGGACGTAAGAGAAGAAGACGGTTAGTCCGAGGGCTTGGAAAATGTACCCAAGAAAGACCGCATCGATCAAGGCCAAAGCTCCCATCCAGAAACGACCATTGTACCGTCCCAGCCGCACGATTGGCACGTTGACGCCATACCAGATTAGACCGTAGGGAACGTATGAAAAGTCGGGAGCGTATTTGACGATCTTGCGCAGGTTGCGAAGGCCTGGAAAAATATATGACGTTATGTCTCTGTGGACAGGCCGTCTGACAATCCAGACCAGTCGAAAAACAGTTACGCCAATTATCGTAGCTAATATTTCCCAATTCATGCTCCTTTGCCGCTCCCGTTCGCCCGAATCTGATTCTCTCGTCCTCTAGCTGTCTGCCAAAGTCAAGCTAGTTGCAAAATAACCAACTTTGCATCTGATTGAAACGATTCCTTCGTTTGAATTCTCTAATCGAATATCCATGGGCTTCAAGGTTGTCTCTTGTCTTGATCAACGATTCTGGACCGTGCGTCTCAACCAAAACTCTCGGTCTTCCCTTTAGCGTTTCGATGGCTCCCTGAAGCACGGGAAACTCATCCCCTTCCGTATCTATCTTGAGTAAACTAGGCTTAAGCTTGAAGCTATCAAGAGTTCTCACTGGGACCCGGAACTCAGCCCTCTTTCTGGACATCCAATTTCGAGTCGACACGATCCTTTCACCCGAGATGTTTGATAGAGCGGCTCGATATACCGAGATGTTATTCAGCCCATTCATCTTTACAGTTGTCCGCAAGATCCTATTTGTTTCAACATTCGGCTCAAAGGCTACCACCGAGCGGAAAGTCCTAGTCGCCCTGACGGCCCAGGTTCCGATATGCGCTCCAACGTCCACGAAGAGTTCTCCGTCGAATGGTTGAACCAGCGATCTCAACCAATCCTCATGAGTTGGGGGGAAATTCGTGCCTCTAAGGTACCAAACGAAACCTTCTGTTGTGTCCCGTCCTCTAATCCAGTTGAAGCGGTACCTTGGACGAACTAAAACCCGGGCCGCCTGAAGCAAAGTCATTTAGCCCCTCACTCCTCCGTCATTTTATTGACGTGCGTTCCTCTGGGAACCACGATTTAGAGGGATAGCGTTGAAGTTTACTGTTGTTGATCTGGGCCGGGATTATCCCGGCCGCATTGGCGATTTTGCAGATGCTCGAAACTCCTTCATCAAGAACTTGCCCGATGGCGAATATGTCTTGTTCGTCGATAGCGACGAAGAGGCCCCGAAGATGTTGCTAGATTACATCGGTAGGCTGAAGCCCCAGTTCCCTTACTACTGGGTCAGACGAGTGGAACTTGTGAACAACAAATACGTGCCCGTCTTCAATCCGAACTACAATGGGAAGCTCTGCTCAAACAAGATCAGGTTTGTCGGCCGTGTACACGAAATCATCACTCCCAGAGAACCGCACGGCGTCATCGATATTCCGATTATTCACAATCACTCTGGTCCGGCATCCTATTCCGGAGGCGCACAGAGCATGCTCAAACTCGGATTGTTGAAAGTGCGCGAGGTCGTTCGCGGATGGTAGTTAGGGTGAAGATTGTTGTCGTCAAATTTCAACCCCCCGAGACCTACGGCGGGTTTGTTTCCAAGATAGTCAATCCCGTCCTCGATCACTTCAGTCACTTCCTAATTCTTGATAGTGATACAACCTACGAATTCTCCGCTGACAACATCGCCGAGCAATTCGGGACCGCTGACATTGTCGGCTTCACTGTTGTCTCATCGTCCAGAATTTTCCGGGCATGGGAAAGGATGACCTACTGGCTAAAACTCTCACCTCGCGTGAGGGGAGCCGCCATGCTTCTCTCCTCCGATTTTCTTCGGCGGATAGGCGGCTATCCTGTCGGTGAATTTGTCGACACTATCTTGCTACAGAAGAGCAAGCGTACATCAGTTGCTCCCTTTACCGTCTATCATAACCAGCGCTTTGACTTGAGGCACTCTGTCTGGAGGCAGATTTCGGACGGAAAGTTCCGGGCGGAGATTCAGTATCCGTTCTGG
>VBAX01000116.1 GCA_005883075.1 Candidatus Bathyarchaeota archaeon
TGTCCGGCCAAAAGGGGTGAGATGCGGCCATGAATTGAGTATTATGTGGAGATACATTCGAATATTATAATACTAGTACTAAACGTAACTAGGCCAAAAACTCATGCAGGCCAGGGGCCTTATGTTCTTGCGAATTTTTGAAAAATGAAGACAGGCTCAACGCGCGGCGGGCCGCAGCTCTTGGGTGGACTCCCAAGCGCCGTCATTGTCCCGGGTGAATTCTCGAAGAAGTTCTGTCTCTGAGGTGATCGCCAGCCTGTGCCCGTCAGGCTTATCGTGAACGAACCAGTAGCGTCCGGCTCCAGGATAATACGGTGGTCCGATCGTTCCATCGCAATTCAGGCGCAAGGATTTGTCTTGGTGCCCGCCTTTCAAGCATAAGGTTTGATTCTTCAGATGGTTTGTTTCTTGTTCGTTAATTTGTATGTGCCAGCGGAAAGGTGGCTTGTATCGGCCCTCGAAGAAATCAATATTAGCGAACTTATAGTAGGGTTTTAGTCCGTGCGCCATGAACACGGGCACTTCGTAGTCGAACTTCCCGGTTCCAAATCCAACCCAGTTATACCGTCGGTCAATCAATTCGAGCTTTAGGCCAAGGCGGTGGCGCGTTATGTTCAGCGGCGTCTGATCATACGGATCGTAAGAGGGAACACCCGGATTGGCCAGCACGAATTTTTCTGTTTCTCGAAACCAATCGTGATGGCAATTTCGATTGAGCATCATGAGTCCCGCATTGAAGTACTCGTGGATAGGGATGTCCCAATCCCGGCATGCCCGGATGACCATAGGATGAAGGCGTTCCGCGACCGCCACAATTGCATCCCGTCTTGCGAATCTTTGGGGATTCCAGACGTTCAGGCACACCATATCCGAATCGAAAAACATCACCTTATCGTCGTCAACTACATCAAAAACCCTCAGCTTTAGCAGATGGGGATAGGGAAGGCCAGAAGAGACAAAATGAGTGTCGTCAAGAATCACCGTCTCCAGACCCGTCATGTTTCGAACGGCCTCCGAAGCGCGAATGGCGAGTCTCTTGTAATATTCCCCAATTCCAATGGTCACGGCGATCATTGTTTCTCCGTTCGACGATTAAGCGTGGGTGTCAAATGACACTTCGGAAAGGGCAGGCTCCAACCGCTGAATCGACCGCCAAGACCCGTCCGATGCTTTCTTGAACTCCTGCAGGACTTGAGCTTCTGAACAAATCGCCAGCGTGGGTGAACCAGCTCTGTTATGCACAAACCAATATTGTCCCGCGTCTGTAAAGCGCGGCGGACCGATTGTCCCGTCACTGTTGAATCGTATGCTCGTCTCTTTGTCTCCGGCGCTCATACATAAAGCTCGATTCTTGAGGCCGTCCATCTCCTCTTCGTTGATTTCGATTTGCCAGTTGAAAGGAGGTTTGTAGCGTCCTTCAAAGAAATCAATGTTCGCGAATTTGTTCTCGGGATGGAGCCCGTGCGCCATATAAACGGGCACTTCATAACTGAGCCGGCTGCCTCCGAAACCGATCCAGTTATATCTTCGGTCCAGCAACTCCAGCTTGAGGCCCAGGCGATGACGAGTAATGTTCAATGCGGCCTGGTCGTAGGGATCGTATTCCGCAAACTTCTTATCCGTAAGTACAAAATGTTCTGTCTCTCGAAGCCAGTCTTGATGGCATCGGCGATTCAACAAGAGGAGTCCCGCATTGAAGTATTCTCCCGGCGGAATTTCCCAATCCTGTGCCGTCCGGACATGCAGAGGGCGAGCGCTTTCCGCCACAGCCACGAGCGCATCCATCCTTGCAAGACGCTCGGGGCTCCAGGGACTCAAGCAAACCATATCCGCGTCGAAATAAAGGACCGACTCATGGTTAACGAAGTCAAACATACGCAATTTGAGGTGGTGCGGAGCGGGAAGGCCGGAAGAAGCGAAGTGCTCGTCGGTCAGGATTACTACCTTTATGCCGGTCTTTTCTTCCACAGCCTGTGCGGCATGCCTCGCCAGGCGGCTGTAATATTCACCAACACCGATCGTGACCCCCACCATAGTTGACTATCCTCTTGCAACGATTTGTGAAAACCGCTCGGAGTTAACAATTTCTCGGATTCTCTTCTCGATGGTCGCTCCCACGGCGCCACGGTCGAACTTTTTTATGTCACGCGTTGCATTTTGAACCTTTTGGCGAATCTCAGGAGTGTCACGCATGTGATACAAGAACAGCAATTTCTGCTCCAAGTGCTCTTCAGAAGGGTAGGCCCACTTCATGCTCTGATCGAAGAAGTAGAAGCAATCCTCCGGCTTGATGTGATCCACGGTGAAATCAAGCAGCAGGGAGTTTTCGTCGTTCATGAACTCACAGTTGCCGGAATATCCAGTTGCGATCGTCGGTTTTTGCAAAATCATCGCGTCGGATAGGGTTAGCCCCCATCCTTCGGAATGATGAGGGCTAACATACGCATCCGCGGTTTCGTAAAGAGCGTTCATTTGTGCATCGTCAAGATGCTCACGCAGGACAATGACACTATCTTCCTGGAGATCTCCCGCATCATCTTGAGGACCAACTTTGATGATTAGTTTGGCTTTTGGCATGGCTGGTCTTCGCCTCTGGAACGCGGCTGCCAGGGCCCTGGTGTTCTTACGCAAATCCCACAGTTTCGTGACCATTAGAAAATAGAAACTCTTCCGGTCGTAGGAAATGATTCGTCGAATATATTCGCGGTCGGCATCTGAGCAATGCGTGTCGCGTTCGACCACATGCGGCACATATTTTACTTGCGGATGATGCCGGCCGAAGATTTCACAGCAATATTGTGAACACGTCCAGATTTCCTGAACGTGAGAGATCGCCTCTCGATATAGAGGCGGCAACTCACTAGCTTCCCAGACGCAATATCCGACAAGATATCTCCGCTTCAGGGCGGGATAGGCTTCAACGAGCGACCTGAAACTGTGCGGTTCGAAATGCAACAAAACAATGTCTGCAAGGCTGATGTCGCTGACGACTTCGGAGTGGCTCCGGATGAGGTCACGGTACACTCGTGCCACTCTTGCATGGCTCAGATATTTCGACGCCCCGTAGCAAACTTTCACACTCTTCAGATCATTCCCTAGTGTGGGAACCTCATAGGGAGCGGTTTGCTGGCCGGCGGTTTCCAATGTATCCCCACTGCGACGCAGAATTGCGCCACGTCGTATTCGTCATCTGGCTGGGAAATTAGGCGGGCTATCAGAACTTTCGTTACGACCCCTAGATCTTCCAGGGGCCGTTTCTGCGCTTCGATGTTCTTCGACGATAAACATAGAAATCCTCGCGCAAAGTGTCAACACTTTTCTGGCCAGAATGCAAGTAGTGATTGCTTTTTGTGTTTGCGCCGATTAGCCGACTGTGTCAAAAAAAGCTTGGGGCCCTTTGATATCTGCTGGAGGAGCGATGCCTGGCAACAATACCCCGTACATCGAAATGAAAGGAAGAAACGGCAATGCAAGTATCAGGAGTAGCTCGCGTGTCCACGACCACCGACGGGAAAACCATCATGGAAATTGCGGGGCGGCCCGCATTCGAACTAAATCGCGTCGCCTTGAGCATTTGGACGAAGTTGGCGGCCGGTCATTCGCCACAGGAAATCAGTTCGCAAGTCGCGAAAGAGTTCAGTGCTCCTGAAGAGCTTGCGAGCAAGGATGTGGATCACTTCATCGAAAAGTTGAAGCGTCACCTGTTGATTTACGATAACTAGCGGTTCTTTATGAATGGTGGCTGACTCAAAATGCAGGTATCTAGCATAGCGCGAGCCGTCTCTACGCCTGAAGGCAAGGCGTTACTGGAAATAGCAGGCCGCCCCCTGTTTCAGCTGAATTCAGTATCAGCTGCCATCTGGGCCAAGCTAGCCGAAGGTCGTTCCACTCAGCAGATTATCAGACAGATCGCGGCCCAATTTAACGTTTCGGTAGAACGCGTGACGAATGACGTGAATGGGTTTGTCGAGACGTTGAGACAAAACGATCTCGCGAAGGACGATGTCCGAACACTTGATTACCATGTTGATCTAATATGGAAAAAGGGAATTGCCGCCCGATGCGATTGGAGAATTCCCGATGAGTTTCCCCAGGGATTGGGATACGCGAGCGTTCTGGAACCCCTCGGACACTCAGTGCCGCCTTTTCTGCTCGACGACTTGATTTCGGATCCCGGAATCTACCGTGACATAAGGGATGGAGACCTGGTTTGGGTGAGATTTTCCTGGCTGAAGTCCTTTGTCAAACAGGTCCTGCCACTTGTTAAGGCAAGATTCATACTCGTCACAGCGGATTGTCCACTGGGTGCACCGCTGCCAATCATGGGCGAGGCGCTGGAAATCTTAGAGTACCCCAACGTCCTCCACTGGTATGCGCAGGATTGTAACGGCCCCGGTTTTATGGGACGCATGTCGCCGCTGCCACTGGGGATCGATTTTCATACCATCAGCGAACAACCCATGTGGGGGGAGGGTATTTCGTCCCCGCAGGAGCAGGAACAGATGCTCTTGTCAAT
>VBAX01000047.1:0-95621 GCA_005883075.1 Candidatus Bathyarchaeota archaeon
CTCTTTTTCTGTCCGGGTCCTATTCACCGTCAGTTCGATGATGAGGTTAAGAAACTCGCGTGCCCCAAAGTCTATTGCTCCGAAAGATGATCATCACGGGTCTTGGCCGGTTCGTTTCGGGACAACTGCCGTGATGCATAACATCCAGGCGGCGATGCCCGGTGAGCCAAAAGGTCTCCTATTACTGGCTCTAATCCTCAGTCTCGCTTTTCCTATCGCGTCGTTGAACCATTACCCGCAAAGCCCCGCCGTTGGTTTTCCCCTCGGTTTTCCCAGGTCTGGCCAGTCCCGCCCCTTGGCTTCGCTCGCTTCCGCAGCTCCATACGATGAGCAGGTCGGTGTTACTTTCACCCAAGATTTTTCCAAGCTAACATTCAACGTGACTGCAGTCGCATTCAGTGATCCTGACGGTGTGGGACCAGGGTATCTGGTCAACGGGCTAACAGATCATGGCTACTGGTATCAGGTTGGATTATCCTACCACTGGCCGCTGACCCTCGGCGGCTTCAATCCGGGTTTCAACATGAACTATGAAGTCTTCGACAACACTGGCTTTTCCATCGACCCATCTAACGGCGGAGGAGGACTGAAACCCTTCAACGGACCCGTAAACGCCGGAGACATTGTACTACTCAGTCTCAGCTTCGGGTTGGGGTCTGTTGTGATGCGGGCTATGGACTGGCAGACAGGAGCAGCCTCATCACACTCATACCCCGCGCATGGCAGCACCTTTCTCGGTCTCCAGTCCAGCCTAAGCTCCCAGCTCGGGTTCTTCACAGGACTGATGACCGAACACTACCATAGCAGTCCATACTATGGCACTGGCCTCCCAGTCACATACAATGAGACTGGAGTAACTCTCTCGTCAGCATCGATGTGGATGGATGAGTGGAATACAGACACAGGGCAGTCTGTCTTTAGAGACAACACAACCGAACCAGTCCAACTCGACGACTCACTAGGCCAATACTTCACATCCAATGGAACTGCCGAAATGGCAAACGCACATGGGTTGGTGACGGGACTAACGCCCGTGACCTTTCCCACACTAGAGACAGGTCCTCAGGCAACCGGACGCCCCGATCATCAAGCCGTCATTACAATGGTCATTAGAGACCCCCAGGGAGCAACCGTGAGATTCGAGAACCTAACCATCTCGACAAGTTTCGGAAAATACAACATCTCGGTCATGACACCTTTCTCCTTCAGCGCGGCGACAGCCCAATACAATGCAACCATAAGCCTCCCCGCCGATCTTAAGCTCGGAGACTACAATCTAACAATTGATATCCAATCGTGGGGGTATCTGGACTCCCAAGCTCAAGAGTGGATTGCACTCCAACAAACAAGACTGAACGAGACGCTCGTCGTAACCAACAATCCAGCCCCGCCGCCCAGTCCCGGCCCCAATCCTCCCAACAATCCGGGCCCTACCCCGCCGAGCACTGGCAAAGGTCCCTCGACACCGACTAACAATACGACCCCATCGCCCAACTCGTGGCTCACAATATTCCACTCCATCATCATACCGGTTGTCGCGAGCTATGCTGGGCTGGGATTGCTTGCCTTTGTATTTTTCATCAGACAAGAACGAAAACGGTCTACCAATGACCAGATTCTCGGCCTGAGATTCTGTCAGAGCTGTGGCACGGAATTAGGCGTCGGGATTTTGACTTGCCCTAGCTGCGGCCTACCCACCGAGATACCAAGGGGTCAGGAAAGTCAAGCCGTCAATCCATGAATCCGTAACATGTTCAGAGGGATTTCCAACTCGAGAAGACTAACGAGAGAGCAACCTATTTTCGTAGTGTTGTGATTGCTTCCAGGATAACTTCTTCGGCCCGTTTCAAAGCCTCTCTCAGCTCGGGGCGGCCGAATGCTGGCATCCAGTCTCTCCACAGTTCATCACTTACGACAAGGAAGTTGCAGACCTCCACGTTCCGATAGGTGCCCAGTGCATACATTGCTGAGGTTTCCATATCAACTCCAAGCACATCGCGCAATCGATAGTTCTCGATCGTTGTTACCATCTCTCTGTAGGGCGCGTCCGTCGTCCAGATGGGACCAGTGTATGCCACGACACCTTTCTTGACGCGGGCCTTCTCTAGCGCCCGGACCAGTCGTTGCGCTGGACGAAGCCCGTCATCACTCGCCAGATAATGCGGGGATGTCCCCTCATCCCTGATGCAAGATGTCGGAATGAAACATGTCCCAACCGGTGCCTCGGGCTGAATACTCCCCGCAAGACCTAGCCCTAAGAAAGCCCGCATGCCACAAGCGATCAACTCCTCCATAACTAGGATAGTGGCAGGTGCGCCTAAGGGGAGACTAACAAAGGAAACCCTTCTGCCGCCAACGTGCCCATTGTACAATGGAAACCGCGGCCCCCACCACCAGGACGGCGACGGCTCAGCGCCTACGGTCCTAGCCAGAGACTTGACGGTCTCAAGGTCCCAAGAGCCAACCACTAACGGAGCGATACCGACTTGTTCGACTGAGACACTATTTCGAGACGCTTGGAATGCTACGGCCATCTCGGCTGTGAAACGCTCGCTCATGGAGTTGATTACTTGTTGCCCATGATAGGCTTTGCGAGAGCCTTTTTCAACTCAAAATATGGTTATGATATCCTGAGAAACCTCGTAGCAGCGCGTTATACCTACACGCTTGCTCTCATTTTTGGAGAGACCATTGTTTTTCAACGTCCACAAGACGTAGAAATCAACGAAGCCCCCGTTTGAAATGAAGCTTGCAATACTAAGTGACTTTGATGGCACGGTCACTCTCAACGACACGTTCGAGAACGTTCTCGAAAAATTCGCTTAAGGCGACTGGAGGGCCGTTGATGACCAGTACGTTAAGGGGGAGATCACACTGGAGGAATGTCTCAGAAGACAGGGCGCGATGGTAAGGGTGTCTAAATCCAAAATCTTAGACGAACTGAACGGTGTCACCAAATTCAGGCCCGGCTTCGACAATCTAATCGACTACTGCAAAACAAACCGCTACCCGCTCGTCCTGGTTAGTGCTGGCCTGGATTTCGTCATCAAACACTTTCTAGAAGAACTCGAAGCTCTCCGAACTCTGCTAAGAACAGGAGATCAGGCGACTATGGTTTCCGATTTCAAGGAGATGGTCGTATCTCTCAAGAGGGAAATGCTTGAGCGAGACAACTGGCAGGGCCAGAGCGAATAGGGATCTGTGTGTCCTCCATGCGCCCCGTCGTTACGTCCTAACCCACAGTCATTGATTGATCTGTCAATCGAATTATGTAGAGTTCAATATTATCTCTGGAAAGAGAGCTAAGATTCGGACTGGATCTCTTGTTTAGTCTTGTTAGCCTTATCCGTTAGAATGTCTATGGCATCCTCTAGCCTCTTGCATTTCTCCTTCTCTGTGAAGAGAGCTGCCAACAACTCGTTGATCTTGCTGAGGGCGTAATCCATACTCCGGTTGATCTGTCCGAGTGGGACATAGTCCAGGCGGCGCGGCATAGTGGCAAACAATTGTCGTTGGGCCGCGTTTATCTCACTCATCTTCGTGGAGTCAGTGGCGCCGAGCCAAGTCACTTCTCGTGCAGTCTTCAAACTCTCGTACAACTGGTTCTGCAGGTCAATGTACGCGTTCCAGTAGACAAGCCAGGACTCGTTGAACTCGTCAAACGTCTGCTCTATCCGCTTATTTTTCTCCGCGTCCGAACTAGCTGACAATGCTAACTTTTGAAAGAGACCGCGCCCGGTAAATGTGTTGCGGGTCTGTCAGCGACTGTTTATGAGTAGCGATAGCTAGCCGGTCAGTTGGTAATCTTAGTGGAACATGTCTGTGACAGATGCGGTGGTCAGTTCGAATCCAGCGAACTCAACACCCAGGACAAACAAATCCTTGACTCGTCCGGCAAATGGATGAGAGAGCGAACCTATAGGTGCTACGATTGCGAGAAAGAAGCTCTACTAGGACAGGGTTCACTCTAGAAAAGACCGAAGCAGCATCGGGCTTGTTATCAAGCCTATTTCTTCTTTAGAGCCGCGGACTCGACCTTACCATGGACCCTCACAGTCCCGACCCGCAACGATGAGGTTGCGAGTTCCATGGTCACATCGAAATTGAAGGCATAGTCTTTCTCAGCCATTTTTTCCAAGACCTCTGCAAGAGAGGACGGAGAAGAATCATTCTTCTGAGGCATGATGACCGAGCCTCGCTACGCATCCCTCAAGTATAAAGTCCTATGGAAAGGGGCGTCCTACTTGATTGGGTTCGAGACCATCTAGGCCAAGGCGTCGTTGTACAGTGCGTCCAGTACCGAGTAGGCTTCCTCAGGGGTCGAAGGATTCGCTGGCAGAATATCCTCAGCGATCGACCTCTCCAGGATCTGGCGGATGCAATACCGGAGCTTTGTCGGAGTCATGCTCGCCTCGACATTCCACATCGGATGGTCCATGTTGACGAAGACGGTTCGGACGCCATTCTTGTCAGTCTCGACGTACGCCTGACCTCTGTCTCCACCGTGGGCGATGTCGAAGGCCAAGACTTGGTCTTTTAGATGTATAACGCTGCGGGTCGCGTCTCTTGGACGTGTCTTTGACTTCCTGTCTCTCCGATGTCCTGACCCGTTCTCTCTTTTCGTCGCGTGTTGCGATGATTGGCTAGTCTTTGACGATGTTTTTGTCTTGATAATGGCTTTGGAGAGTATCTCGATATTTCGTCGGATGCTACGTCGCAATCTCTCCGCAATCTCCCGGTTGAGGTATTGTATGCTGCGAAGTTCTCTGCGGCTTGCAGTCTGTCTGAGAAATTTCAAGACCTTGTTCCGGACAAAACCACGCATAGCCTTCTCGAACACTTTCCACTGCGCGCTGTCTCGTTCGAACTCATTACCGCCGGGCAGTCGACGGAGGAAGTCAGCGTTAACCCAGCCCTGTATCCGGCTCAGCCCATGAATACGATACTGGTCGAGGCCGAAGAACTGGTGCTGTAGACAGGTGATGTGCTTCTGCTGGACACTCATTCCTGCCTCGGAAATTCCAGCACGTGTCTTAGAGATTGGAAGGATCAATACTTCGCCCGTAATTTTCCCATATTCAGTCGCAATATTAACAGGGAGGAGGGTTGCGCCGCGGAGTTCTTCCGGCTTCACCGCTTCACCATTTACAAAGACTTCGAAAGGCCCATATCCACGTAGGGCAAGAACGTTCGCTCTCGCTAGTAGGGCTCTGCGGACCTCTCCCGGGTCAGTTTTTTTCGTCAAGGATCGAATTCTGATCCTTAGACCATCATGATCCAATGGAGCCTGTACTACTCGCAAGGGCTTCCAAGTGGATTGGTCTGTGGGGGCCCAGTGCCGATCGATAAGGCTCTCGGTCAGCATGATGGTCCGATCAAAACGCCCCTTGTGAACTTGGAGTTCCAGCTCACGACCTAGGGTCAGCCAGGCGAGACTGCCCATCCCGTACGACTCTCGTATCGGGCGCTTGTATTTCGGGGAGAATCCCTCGCCGGTTGTTTTTCCCTTTGTAAGAAATTCACGCAGACCGTCGAGGTCCATCCCGTGACCCCATTCCTCGTATTCGATGTGAGAACCAGAATCTGAGATCTTGATCTCAACCCTTGTCGCCTCACCCCACATCCACGAGTTGACAACGAGCTCAACGAAGAATTGTGTCGCATCTGAATATTGTCGTCCTAGAGTCTTTATGATGCTCTTGTGTGTAGAGACGCGCAGATCCTCGTCAACTATCGAGTGCACTGCTCTCGCTGAGCGCACGGGTCTTCTCGTTGCCAAGGGTACGGTCGATTGTCGTATGGAAAGTCGGCCGGATAATGGAGTGCTGTAACCGGTATTGCCGAAGAAAGGGAAAGCGATTGGGCCTTAGTTTCGTGTGCCTGTCTTTCGAGTCTTTTCGTTGGCGGGCTCAGGTGTCTCCGGGAAGAGATCTTTAGGCATCCCTGCTAGGACATCGGACAAAGAATCCCGACCCATTGGTCCCGCACCTCCCGCCTGGAAGGGCCGCACCCTGTTGAACAGATCATCTATTTTGTTCGCCATCTTCATTTTTTCATTGATGTTAGCATCAAGTTCCTGCCCGTTTGCCTCCAGCTGCTGGATTCTGGGCGCTAGCCCCTCTATTCCCTTTGAGACTTCGAGCATTCCGTTGACTGTTGCGAGTGACGATCTCAGACTTGTAATCTCCTTCTGTATTCCCTCCCTATAGCTACGCAACCTATCGAGGATAGGCTGGTAGAGACGTAGAAAGTCGACCATGAGATTCTCAAACTGTTTGATAGCTAAGGTGAACTTGTCTTCTCTCTTCTTCTCCGCAAACTGTTTCGCAGTACCTAACAACTTCTCGCGAAGGGCGACCCTCTCGATAACATCATCCAGTACCTCTCGAACATTGTAAGACTCATCAAATATGGTCTCGCGCATTGACCGTCACGGTTCCTCACAAAGAGTCCAGGCATTAAGAGACACGTCACTCGCGAGCGCACAATTCAGTACTGAAGGAGTGGGGAATCATGGAGACAAAACGGACATTTGTTCAGGAGGCCGGGGCACTACGTCTGCTGGGAGACTCGGAATCCTATCGCGTGACAAGATATCCTGAGGTCACTTTTGCATGAGTTCGGTCGAGTTTCCTTCGTATCTACGGAGTCGAATACCGAAAGAGTATATAGCACAGTCAGCAGTTGTTCGAACATCTTCCATGAAGTTCAGTCTCTTTCTCCAGATTCTGCTTGTATGGTCCCTTCTCGCACTCACGGTGCCGGTGAATACATTCCACGTATTTGCCGCTCCCTCTTACGGTGCGGGTGTAAAGTCCGGAGATATAATGATCTACGAGAATGTTACAAGTTTCTGGCAGAGCAACTCTACCCAATCTCCTATCCTAGAACAAGGTCTTCTGAGTTCTTTGAATCCTCCTCTTATCGTCCTGCCTGCTGTTTCTTCGAGTCCGTACGCAACGAGCTCCGTCAAGCGAAATGCTACAGTTGACCTAAGCCGATCAATGTAACAGATAACCGTTGAACTCGCATTGAACAATACTCCTGATGTTCCGCCATTTAACTCGGTTTCAGTGGTCCTTTCATACGACCCTCATGTTCTGACAGCGTCAAGCCTTGACTACTCGACCAATGTCTTTACGCAAACAAGTTATCCACAGGCTGTAATTCGCAACTGTCTCGATGGTCAGGGTGCCGGTGGACAGAGCAACCTCTGTCAACCTGATGATGGGCTTGGCATAACCTCGTTTGGAGAGAGTATTCTAGGAGGAGTGACACCTGATGGCACACAGGGGAGTATCTTCTTTCTAACTTTCAACGTTAACACGACAGTTCCAAGCTTCAGCCAGATCCTGATCAAACAAGCTATCTTGGCCTACGGTAGTACATCGATTCCTATCACAACCCTGAATGGATCTTACTCGAGTCTAAACTGCGGTGGACAAGTTTGTCCTCCACCGCCTCCGGCCCAACCGCCTCCATTCATAGCCGAGTTCCTACATGTCCAATCAATTCGGCTATTGGTTGAGAGCGTTTCAAGCGGCAATATCATTAGTGCTCTGGAGCTTCTTACATTCAATAATGGTACGGTTCCACGAGCCTTTTCGTTGAGCGGAAATGTTGCCAACGGGTCTGGCAACCTCGCATTCTGGATTCTCTCTAGCGGTCTCAACACGGGCGATCCGATCTACAATGTTCCTAGCCCCACAATTAATCGGACCGACACAGAGTCGTTCGCTGGTGCGCTCCGACAGGTAATTCACCTGAATCTTATTCAGGCTCGAGGGAATATCCAGTTGAACTGGGCCTGGGACCAGGCCACAGGAGTTCTTCTATCATTTGATTCCAATGTCGTTCTAAATAGCGGCATAAGCAACTCGTTCGGTTATTCTATTGCGGCCATGACCTGGACCAATCTATGGCCAACCCTTACCGTCGGAGACTTCGGGATGACAGCGAATCCAACCTCACTAATAATTCGGAAAACCAGCATCAATGACCCCTTCGCTCTCGCCATTTCAACAATCACTCTGACAAGTCTCAACGGTTTCTCAGGCACTGTTGCGCTTGCAGCAACTCCCACGGGCTTCCTCGGAGAGAACTTCAGCTCGACCCAGGTTAACTTGACGGCAAACTCTTCAGCATATGCCAGCTTGATCTTGGGCGGAGCGAATTCTCCTCCTGGAACATATTTTGTGACCGTCACTGGCACCAGCGGGTCCATATCCCACTTTGTTACGTTAACCGTTCAAGTCGTCGTCCAGCCTGACTTTCAGTTGTTCATCTCGATACCTCCTGGAGGGAATATTGTTTTCGCGGGAGGCTCAACGTCCGTGGGAGTACAACTCTTCAGCACCAGCACTAGTTCTTTCAACGGGACCGTGACCCTGACAGGGCAAGTCTCTCCCTTTGTGAGCGATGGGCCGACCCTTTCTTTCAACCCGACTCAGATCAGTTTTGCACCTACGGGAGCCCCCTTCTCACAGCTAACCATCTCGACTACCGCGTCGACTCGTCCGGGGAATTACACGATAACAGTGATGGGAGAAAGCGGAACACTCGTCCACACTTTCCAGCTTGAACTAACGGTCCTACCACAACCCGTTCTAACTCTTAGTCCGACAAGTGGACCGGTTGGAACCCAAGTCAAGGTTCACGGGTCAGGATTTCTCAACCCATCACAAGACCGGTTCTTCCCTGTCGAGCTCCAGATTACCTTTGACGACCAGCTCGTAGGTTTCTTCTTCCTCCAGGGGAGCTCGTTCAACTTCACTTTCAACGTTCCAGATGCTCAAGCAGGGATCATTCACCAGGTCCATGCGAAGGAACTGTTTCCTTCAAGCCTAGACGTTCAAGCTAGCTTCCTCGTTCTCCCAGAACCCAGCACCTTGACTGTATCTGTTAGCGCGGGAACCATATACTTCCCGGGAGACACTGCCATTATCTTTGCCACCACAAACCTCAACGGGCAACTGACAGCAGTCACCAGCTTGCAAATGATTCTCGTGGGGCCCAACGGGTCCAACATCACGCTGAACGCCGTCCTCGTCACGCCGGGCGTCTACAAAGCATCATACGTGATTCCATCCAATGGATCGATTGGAACCTACGGGGTGATCGTCAAGGCTCACCAGACGGGATTATCGGATGGATCAGCTTTGGCGAGCTTCGAGGTCAAGCCAACATGGCTCCAAGCCAACGGCCGGAATGTCATTACGGCAACGAGTATCGTAGGTGCAGTGGGCACGGTAGGAGTAGTTGCACTCGCTTGGAGAAAGGGATACTTCACCAGACGGAAAGACGAGTTTCCGATTCCCTAAGACCTCGTTAGCCCCTTCGGTCGCTCCATTTGCGTCCCTAACACTTTTTGCTCTAGCCGGATTTCCAAAGCCATTCTATCCATTCACCATGCGCTTGGCACCGGGCCAACGTTTTCTCTGTCCTTTCGCCCCTGTTTAGTGAGGCAAAGCTGAGTAGGGGAAATTCCGAGTTCTTAGGCCACTCCAGCGAAATATGAAGCAGGTTTCTCTTCGCGGACGCTTTCGCTAGGAGTAACTCCAGTCTCTCTCTTGGTTTCCCACCGGCGAGGGAGAGAGCGAATGAGTGATAGATGCACAGTCGCGCGTCATCCGGGATTTTGTCGATAAGACTGGGGAGAATGTCGAGCGCGTCGCCAGCGACAATCTTCGGAGGAGCAGCCTTCGCAAGTTGGATAGCCAGTTCCAGCTGTCTTACTCTTTTCCGCTGTTCAGGCCAGACCAAAGCGCGGAGCCACTCAACGTTCTCCGGGTTATTCAGGTCGACCGGGTTGAGATCTATTCCCAGGCGCGAGGCGATTTTCGGAAACTGTTCAGGAACTGGAGGACGCTTTTCTCCCCTAAGTTGACATTCGATCTGTACTGGTGAGCTCAATGGGCCACACTGCATGTTTTCGTCATATCTGTAATGGTAGCGGTCCCAGAGAAGTGTCAGACCGGCGCTGGAGCCAATCTCGATTAGAGCCAGTGGCCGATTTTTCGCTTCGCGTGCTACGAGCTCGAATGCCGGAACTAGGACTGCGCAACGTCCAACTTCATTTGTCTGTACAGAACGGGTTTTGATTATCTCGCCTATCTCGTCTTTGTGTTCGAGGACGAAGCTGCGAAAATAGGGATAGACATAGTCATAGTGCTGCGAGGCATTGTTGAGGCTTGGGTAGAACGCGGCAAGCTGATGTCGTTCACCTTTGAGTAGAAGAAGATGAATCGCGGCGAGGAACAGGTTTGGTAAGGCGTTTTTCTCCCACGCTTGGGCGGCCACCTCAAGGAGTTCCGGATCTTCGGCAACTCTCATCGCGAGGCTTATGTAAAGCGGAGATCGGCCTGGATAGATCGTGCTGGCATAGTAGCGGAAGCTTTCCGCAGCTTTGTCGACAGGTGATGGCGAAGTTCCTTGCTTATCCATTAGATCTGGGTTGTGGCTTCGTGGGATTATCAGGATTTCCCGTGGCTGGCTTCTAGCTAGAGCTCTTTCTGTGCGACTTCTCGTCGTAGCGCGTCGTATGCCGCGTGCCCGTCTGGTTCGTTGACGACTATGATGATGTCTCCGTGGCCTAGGAAGGCGTCGATGATGTTGACGCCATTGCGGTAGAGAAGTTCTGTGATGTAGGATGCTATTCCTGGTGTGTCCCAGGCGTTTGTGGGCAGGTACAGTGAGAGCTTGGCCACATTAGGTTGTACAGTGACAATATTGAGGTGGCGCAGTTTCCTTTTTATCAACTCGTAATCCTCTGATGGTAGTATGATCTTGATCGAGTTGGCGAGTGGGAATATGTGGGGGAACTCGCCTAGTCCTACGGACATTTCTGAGAGTTCGTTGAGTATCTTTGGAAACTCGGCGCGGGGTGCCTTTACGGTCACATCTGCTATTCCGTTCGAGAGAGATATTCTAGTGTTCTCTAATGCTCTTACAGGGTCCAGGGATTTCAGTTCCTCTAGTGTGTCTGAGAATCTTTTGATCGCTACTACGAGTGTGTTGATGGTTGGTTTTCGGCCTGTTAGTTGCTGGACGTGTGGCTGGATTAGCTCGGCGACTGAGTGGAAGTTTGTGAGTTTCATTTTGAGACATTGGTAGATGGGGTAGTTTTTGGTGAGGATCTGTCGTACCGCTTCTGGAACTGTCATGTTCTTCTGGGTGAGAGCGGGCATTCTCAATTGCGCCTTGCTACTGTAATACATGTGGTTCCGAGTTAAAAGGTTTATATACAAAGTAATATCCATTACTCAATTGCAATAAGATGATATCTATGCAAACCCAAAACTATCCCGCCTACGTCTTCGCAACCGTTCACAACGGTCAGACGAAGAACGTGGTCGAGGAGCTAAAGAACAACCCGAACATCGACCTCATCGCACCAGTCACCGGACGATTCGACCTAGCACTACGACTAAAGCAGAACAGCCCAGAACAAATCGTACAACTCGTCAGCAAGATCCGCCAAGTACACGGCATCGAGACTACTCAGACACTCTTCGGTTTCAACGGCATCAACGGCGCCCACTTCCAGAACCAGATGCCACTCGGCATCAGCCTCTTCAACGTCACCAGCCCAATCGAGACATTCGTCAACCAGCTCAAGAGCTTCCCAGGCCTTATCGAGGCATGGACAACCCCAGGCCAGTTCGACATCGTAGCACTCTGGCAGGCAAGGACCTCTGACGAGATCGTCAAGTCCGCCTTCGAGAAGTTCCCAACACTACAAGGCATGGCCCGCAGCGAGACACTTCTCGCCCCCACACCGCTCTTCAAGCAGTAAGCGTACCAGTTAGCTCCAAGACCAATCTCCCTTTTTTCTTTCGTATCCAGAAAGGATTCTCTGCACCAAGACCATACGCTCGATCGTATTTGCATGAATATTTGATGATCATTTCGAGCATTGATTTTCGAAGCCTGAGAAGTGTTCCTATCTAACGGGTGAACCGTTTCATCTGGCCACTCACAATTTTCGATCCCAGCCGTAGGTGAGGTTTCCCCAGCAAGCCCGTCAAGACCTCCTCATGCCCGTCTTGTCGTCTAGGTAGGCTGTCGATCGTGTCTTGTATTTCCGAGAATAAATTCTCGTAATATCTCAGTTTCGGTTTTCTCTGGTCCAGTAGTTGCCAGTCCAATTGGGTGTAGATCGTCTCCCTTCTATCTCCGTTTCCATCATGTATCACCGCCTCCGCTTCGAACATGAAGTCCTGATTCTTTTCACGGAGGGCGAGATAGAGAGCGAATGGTATTCGTGATGGCGGGGAGAAGGCGATATAGCCACTCTCATGGCGGTCGAATCTTCGGCGAAGGTTTGATCTGTGGCCTCCGCTACAAGACGAGAATGTCCTGTATCCTTTGTGATTGAGTGACGAAACAATTCCTCTTATGGCTGGATCAATGCGCGAAGCATTCCTCCCGGCTTCTAGGTCCTTCCAGTTTGACGCGTCGAGTTCTCCCAACCTTTTGGAATGAGCACGTGGCAAGAATTCGCTGGGCAATGTTCAGACTCCAATCATCTTACTGGGGGTCCTTTGCTCGAAAACAGTCTCGTATACGAGTCTGTGGAACCAGTGAGGTCCTGTTTCTTCAGTTGGAGCAAATCGTCCGCGGGGCGCAAATCCGGACTTCGCACCGGTGCTCACGAGACCGATCGCTTCAATGTCCTCACCGTCGACTTGCTCGCTGAGCCAGGTGCCGTTTCGACGTTGGAATTTTTCTTCGTCCAGCACGTACTGGAACCATAAGAACAGGGTCTTGTCAGGTTTCTTGGGAATCGGCATATACACATTGACCGATAGCCCCCATGGATAGAAGTTCAGAGTTATGTTGGGAAAGATAAACCACCACAACGCAAACACTTTCCTTGTAGGATTCTTCGGGTCCCGGAACCTATTGGCTAGGAGCTGAGGGTCAAAGCCGTTCTCTTCG
This sequence comes from Candidatus Bathyarchaeota archaeon, assembly GCA_005883075.1. Classification (GTDB taxonomy): domain Archaea; phylum Thermoproteota; class Bathyarchaeia; order 40CM-2-53-6; family 40CM-2-53-6; genus 40CM-2-53-6. Next base: position 12,940 of record VBAX01000047.1, read on the forward strand.
TCCCGTGCATAAGCCCACTGTAGAGCGCTGAACTTGTACAGCTCAGTCCGGTAGGAGGCCAGATCGATGGCATCGGCTAGTCCGCCTGGTCCCTTGTGAACAAACCTGATGTGGAAGTTGTCCATGTAGTTCCAAGCGTGCTGTTTCCAGTTTCCCTCAACCTCCCGAACTTCCCCATCAAAGCGACGTCTCCTGAGGCTGGCCAGTTTGATTCCTGGTACGGATTGCTGAACTGTCTCTATGAACTCGCGGAAGGGTGCCAGTGGCTCGCCGGTAGAGACGAGGACCCATTGTCCCCACTCGTCAACATGAACATTTCTCAGATGGTCTGATTCTCGTGGAAATCCATCCATTTTCTCGAACCCTGCCTGGGCGACGAACCTCCCTTCATTGTCAAATTGGCGTCCGTGTTGCGGACAGATTATCGCCCCTCCAACGCTCGGCGATTCAACGAGGGGATGCCAAGCGTGGGTGCATACGTTCGGAAAGCAGTTCAGCCTGCCATGTTGGCCTCGTTGGAGGAAGAACGGCTTTCCTAGAAGATTGAATGGGATCCGAGCGCTGGCTTTCCCAAAAGACTCTATGGAAGAGGCAAGTCCGTCCAGGGAGTCGTTTTCACGTGGTGCTAGCAGCCAGGTCCGAGCAAAGACAGTTCCAAGTTCCAGTTCGAGAAATTCCGGGTCCACAAACGCTGAAGCAGGCAAGGATTCGGCTCGACCAATATCTGGGTCTACAAAGAATTCTTTCATCGGGAGAGTCTTCTTCATGAGGCTCAGATTCTTTCTCCTCTCCGTTCCTAGAATGTCAACTCTTCGGATGGTTATGGTCGCCAGATTGGAAAAAGAGCTTAAGGAAGCCTCATAGATGGCTTTCCTCAATGTCACCGTCAAGCTTCACCGTCGAGGTCGTCATAGAGAACAAGCCCTTGGCTCGGGATCCTGAAGGAGAGACGATCCACCACAATCTGATCCTGAAGGGAGGCTACTCACAGGTGACAAATGTTCGAGCTGGCAAGTTCTTGCGCATGAATGTTGAGGCTAGCTCCAAGGAAGACGCTAAGCAACTCGTCCGGAAGCTCTGTGATGATCTCAGGATTTACAATCCAGCAGCGCACATCTGCCAAGTTAAGGTCGTAAGCTAAGAAAACGAGCAATCAAGGGTAATGATTTTTCAGACCAGGCCTCATTCCTTCGACATTCTCCTCGATTGACACGAGCCTGTCAAAAAAGGGCTTAATAGGCGTCGAAATTCACTACTTTGGGAACCCTGAGTAATGGTAAAGGTCGCTGTCGTACAGTTCCCCGGAAGCAACTGCGACCTAGACGCGCTAGAAATTCTCCAGAAAACCGTCAAGGTCCCAACGGACCTCGTGTGGCACAAAGACCTGAAACAAGATCAATATGACGCTTATGTTCTGCCCGGAGGCTTCTCATACGGCGACTACCTCCGTGCCGGCGCAATAGCCGCGACTAGCCCAAGCCTAGAAACCATCAGAGAGGCAACAGACAATGGCAAGCCAGTCCTTGGAATATGCAACGGCTTCCAGATATTAGTCGAAGCTGGAATCCTGCCCGGTGCAGTCCTTCGAAACACTGGCCTACGATTCGTCTGCAAATGGACACGCCTTCGAATAGATTCCACCAGAACACCGTTCACAAAACTGGCGAGTAAAAGAGTGACCCTGCGGATCCCAATTGCTCACAACGAAGGCCGATACTATCTCGACAACGATCAGCTTGCTGAACTGGAGAAGGACGAGCAGATCGTTCTGCGATACGTTGACGAGAACAATATTCCGACAGAGGATTCGAACCCCAACGGCTCCATGGACAACATTGCCGGAATTTGCAACAAGGAAGGAAACGTGATGGGGCTCATGCCCCACCCTGAGCGCGCCTCTATACCAATTCTAGCTCCAGACAATCATCCCGAAGGAAGGATAATCTTCGACTCAATGATAGAGTCCCTCGAAGGAGGAAGATAGTTGAAACCGGCAGACCGGGAGAAAATCGGCCGATGACTGAAGCAACTCGCTCCATTCGCCGGCTGGTTCTAGGCATATTCTCCATCGCCCTAGGCATTGTCTCTCTTGCTGCCTTCTTCTCAATCACCTACATCGCCGGCATCGGTTTCCTCGGCGGCTTCTATGGCTTCATATTGATAGCACTAGGCGTGGGCCTGATTCTTCCGAAGATGGAGAAGACTACTGAATGACGGTAAGCCAGATTCAGAAGTTAAGAGAAGAGTTGAGGCACCTGTCCAAAGACAACACTGCACTGACGGGGATCATACTCTTTGCCATCGGAGTGGCGATTCTGGCAACCGTTTTGTCGCCTCTTCCGGGTTCAGGAGCTGGTGGGTTGAGCGCTGGGATTCTAATGGGAGTCGGTCTCTACCTGACCTTTAGAGGAGCAAACAAGGTTGACACTAATTGAAGTTCAGCAACACGGCCCCGAGAGCGAGGAGGCCCAATAAGATTTGACAGAAGAAACTGCCGCAAAAAAGAGAACGTATCCGCGCGCCACCGCCCTAGTAGGAGGACTAATCGCAGGAGTTGTCGCCGGGCTCGTTGCTTACCTCATCGCTGGCCTCGTAGGGTTCATCATCGCCTTCATCATAGGAGCAATCACAGGTTCGCGCGCAACCCTCCTTGCTCTTCGAGGAAGAGAGTAGCCATCATGACCCGATCCGTCGTCCTGGAGCCTCAAAGCTTGACCCTAGTGGAAGCTCAGAAGTCCAATCTCACCGATGAGGAAATCCGGTACGCGGTCAAGAAGCTCCAACGCGAACCTAATGAGGTTGAGTGGGCTATGCTCGAAGCGCAGTGGTCGGAGCACTGCAGCTACAAATCTAGCAAACCACTCCTCAAACAACTCCCTAGCAAAGGACCCAGAGTTCTAGTCGGACCCGGCTTCGACGCCGGCGTCATCGACATCGGCGACGGCTGGGTCGTAACCCTTCACATCGAATCACACAATCACCCTAGCGCCATTGACCCGTACGGTGGAGCAGCCACTGGCGTCGGCGGTGTCGTCCGTGACATCCTAAGCCTAGGAACGCGTCCTATCGCTCTCCTAGATCCACTCAGGTTCGGACCAATCGAGAGTCTTCACACCCGCTGGCTCTTCGACAATGTCGTCAGGGGAATAGCAGACTACGGCAACTGCATAGGCGTCCCGACAGTCGGGGGAGAAGTGGAGTTCGACCCGTCCTTCAAGCGAAACTGCCTTGTTGATGTCGCATGCGTTGGTCTCGGACGAAAAGACCAGCTCATTCTCGGCGAAGCCCGTTACCCAGGCGACCTCGTCTACCTTGTCGGGGGACGGACGGGACGAGACGGCATTCGTGGGGCAAGCTTCGCCAGCAAAACACTCACAGACAAGTCTGACACGGAACGATCCGCCGTCCAAGTCCCGGACCCCTTCACAAAGAAGCTCATCATCGAAGCGATACTGGAGGCTGTGGAGGCGAATATCGTTCGGGGAATGAAGGATCTCGGCGGGGGAGGCCTAACCTGCGGACTCTCTGAGATGGCCGCGAAGGCTGGAACAGGGATAGAGATTGATCTGGACAAGGTCCTGACGCGCGAGCCGGACATGCAACCAGCAGAGATCATGATATCCGAATCACAAGAAAGAATGGTCACTCTAATCCGAGAGAAAGATGAGAGAAGACTCGTCAGTATTCTCGAGAAATGGGAGGTAGGATATGCGAAGATAGGACATGTCACCAATGACGGCCTCCTAACGATCCGGCGAGGAGACGAAGTTGTGGCGAAAGCGCCGGCCAAGTTCGTCGCCGAAGCGCCGCTCTCTCCCAGATCATCAAAGCGTCCTCTGTATCTCGATGCTCTCGCAGAGGCACCTGAGCCAGCTATTCCTAAAGACCTCGGTCAATCACTCATCGATCTAATCTCTAGTCCGAACATTGCGAGCAAGGAGTGGATCTATCGCCAGTATGATCACGAGGTGGGCATACGAACCATTGTCAAACCAGGAGAAGCAGATTCTGCATTACTACGTCTCCCGAACACGCGTTCCCTCGCTCTCACCATCGGCGGCAACAGCAAACAATGCTACGTGGACCCTTACTGGGGAACCGTGGGAGTTGTCTCCGAAGCATTCTGCAACCTAGTCGCCGGGGGAGCGGAACCTGTCGCGGTCGTCGATCATCTCCAGTTTGGAGACCCTGGGAATCCTGAAGTCTACTGGACATTCAGGGAAGCCATCCGAGCCATCTCCGATTATCTCAAAGCTGTCGGGGTTCCGTGTGTCGGCGGCAAGGTCAGCTTTTACAACGAAGACTCCGCGAATCGCAAGGCGATCAAACCCTCTCCAGTCATCGCCGCCGTGGGACTGGTAGAATCGAAGACCCCGAAGATTCTACAAGCCCTCAGAGAAGAGGGGGACGATCTCATCATCGTCGGCAACACCTCTGATGAAATAGGCGGGAGCGAATACTATGAACACATACACAAGCTCACCGGCGGCCAGGTCTCAAGGGTCAACTTGAAGAAAGAGAAGATACTTCTGCGATCTCTGTTGAGGATTCTGCGAAGCTATCGTGTAGAAAGTGCCCACGATATCTCGAAAGGGGGATTAGCCGTCGCCTTTGCCGAGATGTCCATTCAAGGCCGCAAAGGCATAACCGTTGATCTCGATAAGGCTCCTAACAAGACCAGCAGAATGGACAACTTACTATTCTCAGAATCAAGATCGCGATTTGTACTTGAAACAAGACCCCGGAACGCAGCTGGAATAGTCCGCTCGTTCAAACGGCTCGGAATACCTGCCGCAAAGATAGGAACTGTAACAGACAACGGGATCGAGTTTCTCTCGAATGGACAACCGATCATAACGATTCCCCTCGCTGAAGCCTCAAGGGCCTGGTCCGAAACAATCCCGCGAGCAATGGAGGCGACGCTATGAAAGAGCACTGTGGCGTCCTAGCCATATACTCTATGCAGAACCGGCCTGTCGTCGAGCGTATCGTCAAGGGACTCGCAGCCCTACAACACCGAGGCCAGGAATCATGGGGAATAGCTGTACCCGGCGAGCCCATCCTCAAAGGCCTAGGCCTAATCGGCCAGGGCGCCGATGCTAATGCGAAGAAGATTCTCAGCTTCACCAGCAATCGCGGGATAGGACATGTGCGCTACTCGACCCGCGGACGGACGACACTAGAGAACGCGCATCCGCTCGACATTCGCGGCGAATTCGCCATTGCCCAGAATGGGACCATCGCGAACACGGAAGATCTCGAGCCCATAGTCCAGAGAGAATTTCCAATCCTAGGCTCGACAACAGACACGAAGCTTGCTGGTTACCGTCTCCTCCAACACTACCGTGCTGAACAGGATTGGACCCGTGCGTTTCACAAGCTGAGCAAAGAGCTGAGCGGCTCCTACAGCTTCGTCATCATGACCCACGACGGCGAGGTTCTTGCGGCTCGGGACGAAGCAGGCTACAGACCGCTCTGTCTCGGATACGATCCTGAAACAGACACCCATATCGTTGCGAGCGAGAGCTGCGCCTTGACAGCGCTGCAAGCCGACTTTGTCCGGGACATTCAGCCCGGTGAGCTTGTCAGCTTGACCAAAGACGGTCTCAAAATAACAAGGTTCGCAGAGGCGCCACGGCACTATCACTGCCCGTTCGAGTACACTTACTTCGGTCATCCTAGCAGCAAGATCGATGATCACTACGTCTACGATGCTCGACGAAAGCTCGGCAGAGTCCTCGCCCGAAAATATCCGTTCAAAGCCGATGTCGTCATTCCCGTCCCCGACTCCGCTCGGCCCGCAGCCCTCGGCTATTCCGAGGAGAGCGGGATACCCATGGAGGAGGGCTTGATGAAAGACCGCTACCGCAGAAAGGGAAGCCTCCGTAGCTTCATCGAGCCAACAACGAAGAGCCGGGAAGAGATCGTTCGCGAGATCATCACCATCAAACCCGTCATCGACGGCAAAGACGTCATCGTGGTTGATGACAGCATCGTCCGGGGAACCAGCAGCAGAAACATCGTCCAATCCCTCCGAGACGCAGGAGCAAAGAAAGTCTACATGGTCGTCACCTTCCCACCCATCCGCCACCCGTGCTACATGGGGATCGATTTCCCGACGAGGGAGGAGTTGCTTGCGAACAAAGCAGACGGCGAAACGCTCAACATCGCGGAGCTCAACAGGAAGGTCGCACGTGAAATCGGCGTCGACGGCCTCGGCTACAACGACATCAACGGTCTAAGCGAGGGAATAGGCCTCGGCAAGGACGAGATGTGTTTCGCCTGCGTCACCGGAGAATACCTCGGTCTCAAGAAAGATCCAGTGCTACGGACCCGAGAAGAAATGAAGGCCTAGCCCCAACAATGCCAGGGCTAGTCGGCTTCTACACGTTCGGCGAAGGACGAGAAAACTGGGACGCATCACACTTCATCCACTATGGACTCAGCGCCCTACAAGGACGAGGACAAGAATCCGTCAGCATGGCAGCGATTGGTCCTGGCGATACTCTACACACTCTCGGAGGAAGAGGCGGCGTCGAGGAATTCTTCCGCAACAACAAGACAAGCATTCCAAAAGGCTTCATCGGAATCGGGCAAACATCCTCCTACAGCGATGACCATCTAGTCCACGTCAAAGCGCCCTACGAGCTGGTTCTCGCACTTGACGGCAAGACAGACCTTAACGAGAACCGTGGCGAAGCCAGCAAACTCTTCGCCCGACAACTTAACTTTCACAACTCCTCCACAGCGAGCAGGAACCGCTTAAAGCAACTTCTATGCTCATCAACAAGATTGGAGGCGGATACTCCTTCGTCGCCCTGACCCACAAACAAGAACTCATTAGCGGAAGAAACCCGCTCGGTGTAAAGCCGCTAGAAACAGGTAGCGTGGGCTTCGACATTGCGGCTGTCGCATCCGAGACATGTGCCCTCGACGTGATGGGCATCGACCACACCGGACCCGTAGAGACGGGAGAAGTCATCATTTTCACCCCCGAGGAGATCCGTGGGAACGCCCCTGCAAGTGACGCGGGTAACTTCTGCAGCTACGAGTACGTCTACCTCGCAAGACTCGACAGCAAAGTCAACACTCTCCCGGTAGCTAGGGTCCGAAACAGCATCGGCAGAGAATTAGCCAGAGCTCACCCAGTGAAGGCTGACGTAGTAGTCGGCGTCCCGGAGACCGCTCTCCCTATCGCCAATGGGTACAGTCAAGAGTCCGGTCTTCCGCAAGAACTTGGCTTCGTGCGGACAGGAGAGAACATTCGCGCTACTCTTGAGCCAACGCAGAAAGAACGTCTCGTGGGAGTCCAGCTAAAGCTGAACCCTGTTAGGAGCGCGGTCGAAGGCAACGATGTGGTGTTGGTGGACGATAGTGTCGTCAGAGGAAATACTCTACGAAACACGGTTCTCAATCTCAAACGCAACGGAGCACATCAAGTTCATGTCCGAATTGGAAGCCCAGCACTCCTCTCTCCATGTCCCTATGGAGTCGAGATCCCTTCCAGAGAAGAACTGGTCTCCAGCAGCCTGAACGAGAAAGAACTCGCGAATCATGTCGGGGCCGACAGTATATCGTTCTTGACCGTTGAAGAACTCCAGCACGCGATAGGCCTTCCAAAACAGAGTCTCTGCATGCGCTGCTTCGAGAACGGAGGCGCGGCACGATGAGAGTAATGGGGATAGGCGGAGGGGCTCGCGAACACGCGATTGCATGGAAGCTAAGTCTCAGCGATCACAAACCCGAGATATTCTGGATCGCTGAAAACCGGAACCCAGGGATCCACAGGATCTGCAAGGACAATCAGGGAGAACTTCGTACTGGCAGAACAACGGATCCGAAGACGATTGTAAGGTCAGCCCGGGGCTGGGGAGTCGACATGGTGGTAGTGGGACCAGAGGAGCCTGGTTTTCATGGCATACCAGATGCGCTAGAGAAGGAGGGCATTCAATGTATTGGCGCTAGCCAAGATCTCTCGATCATAGAACGTTCGAAAGTAGACCTCCGACGTCTACAGTGGGAGAATAATCTCCCGGGCAAGCTTCTCTTTCGAACCTTCAAGAACGCACGAGAAGCCTCTGACTATATCAGGAAAAACATCGACACGCAACCCTGGCTGCAGAACATCGTCATCAAGCCCGCCCGCCAATCCGGGGGAAAGGGTGTCAAGCTGGTCGAAGATCGTCTGGCGTATCTTCACGATGATAAGGCGCGTTTCAAAGAAACCTACTTCGACTCTCTCCAATCAAGCATGGCCGCCTACTCTCATATCGAGGACAAGATTCTGGTTGAAGAGAAAGCCTGGGGTCCCGAGTATTCGCTCCAATGCTTCACGGACGGCAGGACCGTTCTAGGCACCCCTCTCGTCCAGGATAACAAGAGCGCTCACGAATTCGACAGCGGACCGGAAACCGGCGGAATGGGTAGCATATCAGGTCCCGACTTAGCTCTCCCGTTCATTACTAGCGAGGAATATGACAAGTCGCTCAAGATCGTCGAGGGAATCGTCGAGGCAATCCAGAAGAAAACTGGCAAATCCTACCATGGCATGGTCGGCGGGCAGATGATGCTCACAGAGAACGAGGGACCAACAATTATCGAGATGTACTCTCGACTCGGCGATCCCGAAGCTCTCAACATGCTCGCGATGCTCAAGACAGACATCATTGACATCTTCCAAGCCATCGTTGAGCGGCGACTGTCAAAACTGAAGCTAGAATTCACCAACGAGGACGCCGTGGTCGTGAAGGTGGTCGCTCCAAACGGGTATCCCGAAAAGAAGGACAAAGCCAAGGGTCACTCGGTGCAAGTCTTCGAGACAAACATCAAACGAAATGGCTGCTACCTCTTCTGGGGAAACGCTGACCTCCAAGAGAGCGGCGAGGTGGTCACGGGGGGCTCCCGTCTTCTCGCGTTGATGGCAATGGATCATACTCTACCTCCAGCCAGCGCTCGGATCGAAAAGACAGCGTCGAGCATTCAGCTAACTGATGGGTGGGGACTCTATCATCGAAGCGACATAGGCTCAGAACAACTTCTCGCAAAGAGACGCGACTCAGCGGAGCGAGTCCGTCGACTCTACAAGTACAGGGAAGAACACGGGACTCTTGGAAGAAGAATGGAATGGGTTCCAAAACTCGGCAGAATCGACCCTTCACAACTATTGCTGAAAGAGATGCACGGACCCGAAAAGGCCTGACTAAATGGTCCCGATCGGCGTCTTGGCGTCGGGACGCGGTTCAAACCTTGAAGCCGTGCTAGACGCGGTCGACAATCACTACCTCACCAAATGCGAGGTCAAGATCGTGTTCAGCAACCGACCCAACGCTCCCGCTCTCGAGATAGCAAGGAAGCACCATGTTGAAACAGTCACGCTAGACGACAAAGGTGTCCCTAAGAAAAACTGGGACTATGACCAGAACACTGTTGCCGCTCTCCAGTCGTGCGGGGTGGCGCCGAAAACCGGGCTCATTGTACTGGCAGGTTATCTCCGGATCCTCAGTGAACAGTTCGTTGATCTCTATCCTCGCAGAATCATAAACGTACACCCTGCGTTGCTTCCGTCCTTTCCCGGTTTGGAAGCGCAGAAGCAGGCCCTCGACCATGGGGTCAAAGTTACCGGCTGCACCGTACACTTCGTCGACAGGGAGGTCGACCACGGTCCCATAATTCTCCAGACACCAGTTGCGATCCGCGACGATGACACCGTGGAGACTCTTTCTAGCCGGATTCTGAGAGAAGAGCACCGGATTCTCCCCGAGGCACTCCGACTCCTTACAGAGGATCAGTTGAAGGTGGATGGGAGGAGGGTTCTCTTCAAGAATTGACAGCAATACTAATGGATGGAAAACTGGTGGCTGGAGAGGTCAAGAAACAGGTCGCTCAACAAGTCCAACAATTGGAAAAACATGGCACTAAACCTCTCCTCGCCACGGTTCAGGTCGGTGATGACCCTGCCAGCGCTTCCTATCTCAAAGCCAAGCACAAAGCGGCTGACGAGGTTGGAATAAGATCCGAGAGCCACCATCTTCCCGCTGATACTTCCCAGGACAAACTCGAGGCTTTGCTAGGCCAGCTCAATACCAACCCTAAGGTCAACGGAATACTCGTCCAGTTGCCACTGCCCCCAGGTTTCAACGAGGAAAAGGTAATCGAACGAATAATACCCTACAAGGACGTTGACGGACTACACCCCATCAACGCTGGAAAACTGGCTTCGGGCTATGAGGCGCTTGTTCCATGCACGCCGAAAGGCGTCATCAAACTCCTCAACTACTACAAGATTCAAGTCGCCGGATCAAGGGCTGTAATCATTAACCGAAGTAATCTTGTGGGTAGACCCCTTGCCAATCTTCTCCTCAACAGAGACGCGACCGTTACCGTCTGCCACTCCAAGACACCTAACCTTTCAGGGATGACACGGACCGCAGATATTCTAGTCAGCGCAGTTGGGAAAGAAATCTTCCAGGTTCACGCGGATCATGTGAAACCCAACTCGGCTGTCGTCGACGTCGGACTAGCAAGGGTCAACGGAAGACTCCGGGGAGATGTCGAATTTGACAAGGTCAACAGAGTAGCCGGCTATATCACCCCAGTCCCGGGAGGCGTTGGACCGATGACGGTGGCATGTTTGCTAGAAAACACGATACTGGCCTCAAGTATCCAGATTGGCTTGAAAATTTGACCGAAGCAAGGACTGCGGTCGAGAAAGAGCAATTCCGACGATACATTTTGCGACTTAGAGATCGACAGTCTATTCAAGACATTGAACAGAAGAGCATGGAGATTATGGATCAGGTTCTGCATCTTCACGAGTACGTCCGCGCGAGAGGTATTGCCTGCTATGTCAACAAGGACAGTGAAGTCGCTACTCGCCCGCTGATTCGAAAGGCCCTCGATAGCAAAAAGCGGGTTCTAGTCCCGGTTGTGAAGAAAGGAGACATTGACCTCTTCTTCTCCGAGATCAAAGACCTCGGGAAGGAGCTCGGGCCTGGAAGCTTCAACATTCCCGAGCCCAAGCCTGAGTTTCTACGGCCACAGAGTCTCGATGCAGTTGACGCCATGTTTGTTCCCGGGATAGTTTGGGATAAGGAAGGTTACCGGCTCGGTTGGGGCAGAGGATACTTTGACCGCGTCCTCAAGACGCTCCCAGAACATGTTCGTTCGATCGGTCTCTCCTTCAATCTACAGCTTGTCAATCGTGTTCCTCGGGATCAATTTGATTTACCAGTGAGCACGGTGGTGACAGAATCTCGTGTTGTGCGGTGTCACACTTGACTAGAAGCGTCAGCATACTCATGGGCTCCGAGAGCGACCGAGAGATCGCTAAGAAGGCCGAGACCGTATTTGAGAAGCTCGGCATTCCCTTCGAGACGAAGGTTCTCTCAAGTCACCGCAACCACAAAGAACTCGACAAGTACGTCGAAGCCTCAAAGTCTGATGTTTTCATTGCCATAGCAGGTCTCAGCGCAGCCCTGCCTGGTTTCGTAGCATCCTTGACCAACAAGCCGGTAATCGGAGTCCCTGTCTCAGGCAAGCTCAACCTCGACTCAATCCTCTCGATAGTCCAGCTTCCATCAGGCGTCCCAGTCGGAACCGTTGGCCTGGATAATGGAACTAACGCGGCGCTATTGGCCGCTGAGATTCTGGCGCTCTCCGACACAGAACTCGCAAAGTCTCTCCAACAATATCGTAGTGGACGTGCCTAGATGCAGGAACACGTTACCGAGCCCGAGAATGCATTGTCGGCCACGCCCTTCAAGCGTGGCAAGGTGAAGGACATCTACGAGCTCGATAGCGAGCAGCTATTGTTCGTTTTCACCGACCGAGTGTCTGCCTATGACATTGTCCTTCCCTCAACCATTCCTCGGAAGGGCGAGGTGCTCTGCAAGCTGGCGGCCTATTGGTTCAACTATCTAAAAGTCCCACATCATATGATCCGAGTGGAGAACGCGAACCGGATGGTTGTCCGGAAGCTGAAGATGATTCCAGTCGAGTGCGTTGTCCGAGGTTATCTCTACGGCAGTCTCTACGAGAGGCTTGTCAAGAGAGAGGTCAATCTACCCGTGAAGCCAATCAACGCTACCAAACTTCCCGAACCCTACTTTGATCCAACGACCAAGTCTGACGTGAAAGACGAGCCTGTCACCGTCAATCAGATTGTCGATGAGGGCTGGCTGGACACGGAAGAGATCACCGCGCTCAAAGATAATAGCGTCAGCATCTACAAGAAAATGTCAGAGCGGGCAGACAAAGCCGGCTTCATTCTCGCAGATCTCAAACTAGAGTTTGGGTTAGATGATGAAAGCAACATTGTTCTAGCGGACTCGATCGGGCCTGACGAGTTTCGGCTCTGGCCGAAAGAGAACTATTCTCCAGGCAAGAATCAAGAGAGTTATGATAAGCAGTTGATCCGTGACTGGCTTTCCAAGGTTGGTTTCAAGAAGACCCTTGATGAGACGCGAAAAGGTGGACAGCCAACCCCGAGACCGCCTGACCTTCCTAAGGATCTGATTGATGAGACGAGTAAGCGGTATGTTATCGCTTACGAGCGCTTGACGGGACTGAAGCTATAGGCTTGCCTCAGCCCCGCATGACCTACGCCAGGGCGGGAGTTGACGTTTCTCAAGTCAGGAAATCCCACGAGGCCCTTGCACGACTGCTGGAATCTACGTTCAAGACCCGTAAAGGGAAAGTTGGGCATCCTGTTTTTCCAATCGGCCATTACGCAGGTCTTGTTGGCCTCAACGATGGTCGGGTCCTGAGCCTCCATACCGATAGCGTTGGGACCAAGATCATCGTTGCTCAGGTGATGCGGAAGTACGATACCATCGGGATAGATTGCGTGGCGATGTGCGCGAATGATCTAATCTGCACAGGCGCGGAACCCATCAGCTTCCTCGACTACCTCGCCATGGCCAGACACGATCGCAATATTGTCGAAGAGATCGCGGTGGGACTAGTTGAGGGTGCAAAGCAAGCCGGAATGGCAATCATCGGCGGCGAGACAGCCATCGTACCAGCCCTTCTATCCCACGACCCAGGGCTAGACCTCATAGGGATGGCGGCCGGAATCGGAAGAGAGGAAGACCTCATCCTTGGAGACGAGGTTCGAAAGGGGGATGCCCTAGTCGGAATTGCCAGCTCAGGAATTCACTCAAACGGTCTGACTCTCGCTAGGAAAATCCTCCTAGGACAGTACAAGCTCAAAGAGAATGTGCCGGAGCTTGGCCGAAGCATCGGTGAGGAACTGCTTGAACCAACTCGAATCTATGTCAAGCCGGTTCTAGAGGCGATAAGAAAACTGGAGGTTCACGGGTTGGCCCACATAACTGGAGGAGGGTTTGCAAAACTCGACAGGGTCGTCGGACAAGCAAGACTAGGAGCAGATATCGACCGATTACCTTCTACGCCCGGGATATTCCGGATAATTCAGAAGAAAGGAAGAATTTCCGATCGGGAGATGTATCGGACTTTCAACATGGGAGTAGGCTTCGTCCTAATCTGTCCTCAAACAACAGAGGACGCTATGATCCGACTATTCACGAGACACGGTCACAATGCGTTCCGCTTGGGAAGGATAGAGAAAGAGAGAGGAATTCGAGTTAACGACAAAATCGTAAACTGACTGTATGCATAATTGAGATGATTCAAAGGATTCTATTGAAACAGGGAAAAGATAGGTTCTGGATCTTCTCAGTGTGGAATAAGCCCGAAGAAAAGAGGGCGAGGTTCGGTTTGTTGTCTGTTCACTACAATTGGTTGGTGGCGTGCTGTTGTAGGTCGCGCATCATCTGTTCGAATTGTTCTTTGGTGATTTCTCCCTTGGCGTATCGTTCGCGGATGATGTAGTAGGACTCGTCTTGGTATCGCCAGTATCTTCCTCGGTAGCCCCATCCCCATCTCCACGGGAAGACTAGCCATCTTACGATCCAGAAGAAGGCGAAGATTCCGAAGATGAAGAATAATGGGAAGGGGAAGAAGAAGTACGGGTAGTACGTGCCGGCTACTGGTCCTGGTCGGGTCGCGTAGAAGAACGCTGAGACGGCAACTGATGCTACGATCACTGCGACGAGGGCGAATATCCCCCAGGCGAAGAAGTATCTGGGACGATTCCATTCGTTTTGATTCATACATTTCGCCTCCTTTGCCAATGCTTCGATATCGGTATAACGATATCGGATATCCGATATAAGTATTCTCTCTATTCCACAAAGATTACTAGCAAACCGGGAATCGCAAAGGTCGAAAATTAAGAATTCTTTTCTCGACCCCCCGGGGTGGTCGATTTTCCCGTGCCTCTTCCTTCCTAGAAATGTCTGAAAGACCTCTCTCCCGTGAACACCATTGTGATTCCGCGTTCGTCGCATGTCCTGATGATCGCTTGGTCTTCAACCGACCCGCCCGGCTGGACAATCGCTGACACATTCTCCTTCGCCAGTGCCTCTACATTGTCCAGCTTTGGAAGAAATCCGTCGGAGGCCATCACGCTTCCATCCAAGCTACGGTCCAGCTTGTGTGCCTTGTCGATAGAGTTCTCGATTGCCCCGATCCTGTCCTGCTGGCCTGTCCCGATCGCTAGCGATGTCCCGTTTTTCCAGAAGACCACCGCGTTGGACCGCACCTCGCAAGCCACCCACCACGCATTCAGCAGGTCTAGGTACTCCTGGTCTGACGGCCTTTTCTTGGTAGGCACCGGGAGCCCTTTCACATCATCCATAGACAATAAGCTAGTTCGATATGGATCCTCAATGATCAAGGAACCATCATCCAACACCACAACATCGGGTGGCATAGTCGTGTCCGCCCTGCGTTGAGCTGGAACTTCTCCAACTCGGATATCCTTCTTGGACTCGAAAACCCCTAGTGCTTCAGAACCATATCCGGGCGCATAGACTACTTCGACGAAGGTCTTCATGATCTCTTCTGCGGTCTTCCGGTCCACAGGACTGTTGAATACTACGACGCTTCCAAATGCGGCCCGGTTGTCCGCGTCCCTGGCGCGCGCGTACACTTGGCTGAGACTTTCCTTTCCTTGAGATACGGATACTCCCGACGGGTTGAGATGTTTCATCACCGCCACGGCTGGTTCTCTGAAATAGCCCACAATCCGTAACCCATGACTACCATCTTCGATATTCGTAGCCGAAGGTCCATCCTTCCCCCACTTTACCCAATCGACCTTTCCAATCCCGCCCTTCGATTGCTTCGGTCTATACAATGCTGCCTTCTGGTGCGGGTTCGTTCCATACCGAAGACCCCGCATCCGGCCTTCCACCCTCCACTGGACCTTCGAATACTCAAACATCTTATCCCCGATCATAAGCTTCAGCGATAATGGCAGATCCTCGTCCCGGGCTGTCCGGTAGATCCGGCGGATCTCCTGCCCGCTCATCCCTTCACCTTGCTCAGGTACCTCTCAATTGCCCCATCATACTCTGCCGTTAGTGCGAAAGCCTCACGAGCAAGCTTATGCCTCAGCTCATCCTTAATTCCTCCGCGTTTGTCCAGCTCGCGTATCAGGACATCATACTGGGCGGGTCTGGTCAACGGTACGACTCGATCGTTCAGGAAGGCGCCCTTCGCTGCGGCACGGATCAATGTGACGCCTCCGATGTCGATATTGTCCACTGCTCTCCGCAGGTTCGCCGGGTCGTTCTTGACGACCTCTCGAAACGGATACAAGTTCACTACGACAAAGTCCACAGGCTCAATCGTGTTTTCTTGCAGATACTTCGCCTGTACCGGATCTTTCCAGTCGCCTAGAATTCCCGCGTAGATTTTGGGATGCAGAGTTTTCACCAGTCCTCCCGGCATCTCCGGAAACCCGGTGTACGTTGAGACATCTACGACTTCGTGTCTGAGCTTTCGGATCGCTTGGGCTGTCCCGCCGGAGCTGATCACTTTGATCTTGTGTCTTGCAAATGCTCCGACGATGTGTTCCAGCCTGGACTTGTCGTAGACTGAGATCAGAGCATTGCCAGTCAAAGGATTTTTCGCGCAGAACCTTTCTGAATCGGGCGTATTATTTAATCTGGTTTCGCGGATGACGCGATGGCGGTCTAGGGCCAGCCGAGTCCTGCTTTTTCCACAGGTAGGATTTTTCTCGCGAGTTTTCCTGCTAGGGTGTGCTGGTAGAAAATTGCTAGTGTTAGGAGGCCGGTCAAGCCCAAGATCCCTGCTCCTGCCCAGAAGTATGGAAGAGCTGTGGCTACGTGGAATATTTTCGCCACCACGTTCATCTGAGTGAAGACCTGGTTCTGGGACGTTATTGTCAAGAATACTGTTCCTCC
Organism: Candidatus Bathyarchaeota archaeon; assembly: GCA_005883075.1. GTDB lineage: Archaea > Thermoproteota > Bathyarchaeia > 40CM-2-53-6 > 40CM-2-53-6 > 40CM-2-53-6. Next base: position 29,232 of record VBAX01000047.1, read on the forward strand.
GTTGGCCGCGGTGATAGGGGTGCTTGGAATGTCGAATGTTCCTGCGGGAAAAGTGCTTGTGAAGATTACCAGGTTCGTTTCAACGAGCGTCAGTGTCACAGTAGCCGTGTTTCCGGTCGTTATGTGTGCCGACGCGTAATAGCCAGAAAGCGCGTATCCAATTACCGTTTGTAGGGCACTGGCAGAATAGTTGGCCGGTGTCGAATAGGTCGCGACATTTTGTTCTGCAGGGGCAGGGAAAGACAAGAGTACTAGGCCAGCAATTAGCAAGCTGCAAAGAACGGCGAGAGTGTACCGTTGACGCTGGCTGAACTTGGGCATGCCGGCTCAAGATGATTATTCGATCTAAGCCAGAACTAAGCCCGCCGTACCCTACTCCAATTCCCAACAGTAACGGTTAGATGCACGTTATGCTTGTTCGAGAGCCCTCGTAATTTCCATTCGCGAAGCACGAAGTGCAGGATAGAGAGACCCAGCTACCACTGCCAAGATTGACAATCCAAAGGCCTGCAGCATCGCATTGTATGGGATGACAAATGGTAGGTAGAACCCGGCAAGGGTTGTGCTGTTAGTCGCTCCCTCCAATAGGAGTAGACCTCCTGGAACTGCGAGTAGGAAGCCAAATAGTCCCAGTAGAATTCCTTCGCTGAGAAAGAGCTCCGCTATCTGTTTCCTGCTCATTCCTTGTGATCGCAAGAGCCCGATCTCACGCTTTCTATCAGTTACGTTCATGATCATTGTGGCGCCTATTCCGAGGGTGGCGATGAGGAGGGCGAAGTAGAGAACCAAGAGGATGATCGTGAATATTCTGTTGATCGTATCTCGGACCAAGGAGAGGAGTTGTCCGAGGGTCAACGAGTTCTCTGCAAAATCATATTTCGGATACGAGGCGGCAATGTCGCGAGCGATAGTAGACGCTGCTGGCTTGTACTGCGGCTTGAGGTTGATCAGGAAGAGAGGGGCACTGTTGTTGCCGCCGAAGAAATCTTTCTGTGACTTGAAGGAGACAACTATCGAGTCGCTGGCAAAGCTGTTTCCAAACTGGATGTACTGTAGGACAGGCCCGGTGAATATTCCCGCTACATGAAACGGCAAGGTTCCATTAAACGTCGTTACGTCCACGCTTTCACCCGCTGAGACAGCGAGTCTCGATGCCAGAGAATCCGGCAGGAGGACTGTCTGAGAATTGTTCGCTAGCTCGGCGTAGACTTGCTGTTGGGGAGGCGAGTTCACGAACTGGTAGCTTATGATCTGGGGGAATGTTGTCGGGTCAACGGCTAGTACTCCTACTGATGTGCTGTTGCCGTTGGGTCCGAGGGCTTTGGGATTGAATGGTAGGAGGCTGGGTCCGAGGGGAGTTGCTAGAGAGACTTGTGCTATGTTGGTGAGATTGTTGGTGAAGCTGATTGGTAGGGACTGGTTTGCGATCAGGATTATGTCCGCCCCAAGCGCTTCCTGAATTCCTTGGTCGAGGGCGGTTTGGACCCCGCCTTGGATTCCCCCTAGCATGATTACGAAGCTGAGTGTGATGGTGATCATTCCGAACGAGATTGCGTTTCTGAGCAGCCTTCGTCTCCCGTTTCTCGATGCGATGTATCCTACGACCCTCGAGAATGGCAGGAGCGGTCCAGTGAGTATTCGTCCCGATCGTCCGAATAGTACTGCGCCAAGAATGACTAGCCCCATCGGGATTAGTGCAACGTCGAGGTATGACACGTGGAACGGCGTTAGTCTGGCAGCCTCTAGCGAGCCGACCGTGAGAATGCCCAAGCTGACAAGGACGATGATCGAATCTGGGATCCTATTGCGAGAGTTTCGGGCGGAGGGCCGAATCGCTTGAATAATATCGATTCGACTTGCAGAAGCGGCCGGGTAGAGCGATCCTGCGAAAACCGATGCAAACCCTGCTCCAAGCCCCATTAGAGTTATGGTTGGGGTAAGCTGGACTAGTGGGAGAGATGGGATTTGCAGAATGTTCTCAGCAACTGCCGTGAAGCCCCGCGAAAGAATTAATCCGGTAAAGACACCGGCGATTGTGCCAATCGTACCAATGAGTAATCCTTCTGCTAGGAAGATCATGAAGATCTGTGACCGGCTGGTCCCAACAGCCCTCATCACCCCAATCTCATACGTGCGTTCGTTTACTGTCATGAACAAGGTGTTGAAGACGATGAAAGCGCAAACAACGAGTGCGACAGCCACCATCACGTTCAGGCCAAGCTCGAACCCGGCGGTTTGTCCCGCTATTCTCTGAACTGCTTCCGCCTTTGGAGCGTTTACGTTGAAAAGCGGTGAGCCCAAGCGGCTTTGAATCTCATCCCGGACCTGCGGCGCCCTAGTCGGATCCTTGAGAGTTGCGTAAATGTGGGAGATCATTCCCTGAAAGTTTAGTTCCGATTGTAGCTGGGTAAGGTTGAGGTAGATCGAAGCGCCGATGTTACGTAGAGGATGGTTGATTCCTACTACTGATAAAGGGATGGTTACGTTGGTTCTTGTGACGACGTTTGGGGTGACAACGTTGAGGGTCGAGCCGATTCCCAATCCGAACTTCTGGGCCAGCCCATCATCCACTGTCGCCTGGTCGGGGAATAGGGTCTTTGCCCCGGTAATGTTGAAGCTGGAATAATCGAAATCCGTCCTATTGATCCCTACAAGAGAAAAGAATGTCCTGCTATCGGTGGTGCCAAACCAGACAAGTCTTCCAGCTGTCTGTTGAACTCCAGAGGTGTTATCGACAATGTGCAGATAACGGCTCTCGAAAACAGGCGGGAGTCCGCCGTAACTTACTACAATATCAGTGCGGCCCCAGAACTTATTGATGTAATTAGTAAACTCGCCAGTTGCGCTTGCGGTTGCCAGGTTTATGCCTACGAGCAGAGCGACTCCTAAGACAACTGCTAGAATTGTCAGCGCGGTTCTTGCGCGCCTTTTTGGGAGGTTGCGGTAGGCTATCTTTGCCGAGAGCAATGTTCAGCCTCAGCCTTCGCTAGTTGGGCTGTGAGAGCGATCTCGCGGGCTCGGGTGGAACTGGCTCGATCGCTCTCAGCCTGAACGCTTCTCTGGGTCGCTGTTGCGTTCCTTTCGATATGATGCCGTCCCTCATTTCAAACAGTTTCTCCGCTCGATCTGCGACTACTGGGTCGTGTGTAACGACAAGAACAGAAGCATTTTCTTTTTTCGCTGATTCGTACATTATCTGGACTACTTCTGAGCCTGTTTTCGTATCAAGGTCTCCCGTCGGTTCGTCGGCGAGTATGATTTTCGGGTGGTTTGCGAGGGCCCTGGCTATGGCAACACGTTGTTGCTCTCCCCCGCTCAATTCGTCCGGCAGATGGGTTAGGCGTTCTTTGAGACCTACGCGCTCAAGCATTAGGCTGGCCCGCTCTTTGGCGGGCTTCGGTTTCATTCCTGCAGTCAACAACGGCAGCTCCACGTTCTCTAGGGCCGTCAGGACGGGGATGAGGTTGTGGAATTGGAAGACGAAACCGATCTTGTGGCGTCTAAGCTTCGTCAGCTGACCATCCTTCATACCAGTAATTTCCTCTCCGTCAATTGTTACCGTTCCAGCTGATGGTTTATCTAGTGTTCCGATAATGTTGAGGAGCGTTGTTTTTCCGGACCCGGAAGGACCTGTTACGACTACGAACTCTGCTTGGTAGAGTGTGAAGTTGACCCCGCGAAGCGCTTGCACGTTGATGTTGCCGAGGCGGTAAGTCTTCTCCAGGTTCGCAACTTGGACTATAGCAGTGGTCTCCAACGAGAGTCAATCTACGAGAGGTTACGGCTGAGGCCCGAATATCTTCCTTTCGAGAGTGCTCCCAAAGCGCTTAAGCTCTGAACCAGTAATCGGCAAACTATGGCTGCTAAGATTGTGATTCTCGACATAGAGACGACATCTCTTGAGGGGGATGCTGGAGTACTCGTTGGTGCCGGGCTCATGTCGGACGCGGGACGGGGCGAGTACTTGGAAGCGAGGAGGACGAGTGAGGAGAAGGCGTTGTTGTCGAAACTGTCAAAACGTTTGGAGAGCTTTGATATCCTAGTGACCTGGAATGGCAGGAGCTTCGACATACCATTTCTCACAACCCGCCTCATGAAACATGGACTTGATCCACGATCCATCCTTCGCAAGTCACACATTGATCTCGCGGACGTCGTCAAGAGCCGATTGAGACTCACCTTCAACTATCTCGACCACGTTTGTGATTTCTTCCAGATTGATCGGAAGAAGGGTCCAATGGGTCTTGATGTTCCACACCTTTACGTTCTAGCGGTTGAGGGAGATAGGAAAGCTCTGTCATCGATACGGGAGCATTGTCTGGACGATTTGGGGGCGACGAGACAGGTCTTCTTGAAGCTTAAGCCGCTTTTGGAGCCGCAGTTAGAGTAGCCCGAGGGGCAGTCTGAGACCAAAGAACGTTGCGAGGATCGCGAGTATCGCGAGGTATATGCCGAAGAGTCCGAGCGTGATGAGGAGATTTCTCGGCCAGCGCTTGCTCCAGGAGATTCCGAAAGGAATGCCGACTGTGAAGCCTATGACATGCGCGATGTAGGCGATGTTAGGGTCGTAGCTCAGACCTGGAATCAGGGTCGGATCGTAGACAAGAGCAATGTTGTAGAGGAAGTAGAACATAGCGACCAGGCCCTGCGGGGCCATAAAGAGGAACGAGAATTTCAAAGGATTCATCAGCATCACGCAGGCTGCCAAAGTGAAGATGGCTGCTGAAGCTCCGAGCATGCCTGTATCCGGCGCGTAGAGTCCGAGGGCTGGAGGAACGAGGAATGCTGTGAATCCCCCAATGAAAAAGACCGCTAGATGATAGTCTCTACCAATCATTTTTTCCAGAGTATTTCCAAACACGAACAGGAAGAGCATGTTTCCGAAGAGATGGGTGGGGCTAGCGTGGAGGAAGAGCGCGGTAAAGAGAGTCCAGACTCTTCCGGCCAACAGGTTGTTCCAGCTGAACACAAAATTTGTATCGATGAAGTCGGGGTCCTGTTGCCAAGCCCAGAGGCTCAGGCCTACGCATCCAAGTATGAGTAGATAGTTGACCCTCAACCTGAGACCCCCTCGAAGCGTCCAGCCGCAAGTGGCCTATTTCAGAAGTTCCTAACCAAACCTTCAAGGACTCTTCGTCATTCAGCTTCGTTTTGTAAGGGCCGTTTGCGCCAAACCCTTTTACCGCCAATATACTCACGTCTCGCGTTCATCCTTTGGGGTCCAGAGCCCAGGCCTACGTCAACCTGACCAAGCCGAAGATAGTATTCCTTCTGGACTTCACCGCTCTAATGGCTTTCCTGGTGGCTACACGAGGCATCAATCTGCTCAATCTGGCAGCGGTCTTGGTGGCCGGCACCCTGGCGTCTGGGGGTGCTGGTGCATTGAACTGCTATCTCGATCGTGACATTGACCAGAGTATGGGGCGCACAAGTCAGCGGCCGATTCCGAAAGGAGAGGTAACGCCCTTCAACGCGCTAATCTTTGGACTGTTGCTGGTGGGAGCCGGAGTCGGAATTTCCCTCTGGCTTCTGTCTCTCTGGGCTAGCCTATTCATCTTCCTCGGTGCCGCAATCTATGTTGGCTTCTACACCAAGTGGTTGAAGCGCCGGACAACTCTCAACATCGTTCTCGGCGGTTCAGCGGGAAGCTGCGCGCCACTAGCGGGTTGGGCCGCTGCCACTGGAAACATCGGTGCGATTGCACCGTGGTTGATGGCTTTGCTCGTCTTTGTCTGGACACCAAGCCACTTCTGGAGCCTGGCCCTTCGAGCCTCAAAGGACTACGCGAAAGCCGGCATTCCCATGCTTCCCATCGTCGTAGGGGACAAGAAGGCCGCGCAATACATTGCCCTCAACACTTTCCTCCTAGTCCCGTCATCTCTCATCTTCGTCCCTCTGGGAACATTTGGAATAATCTATCTCACGATCGCAGGGTTGCTTGGTCTTGGAATAATCATTGTCGACTTGAAGCTGGCTTTCAACCCGACGAAGGCTCAGGCGTGGACCGCTTTCAAATTCTCAAGCCCGTACCTAGCCATCGTATTCCTCGCAATGGTCCTAGACTACTGGATTCCTCTACACTAGAGAACCATTCAGGACCCTCGAATTTGCTTCAAGAGATTCTGAATCATTATTCTCCCATGCGGATGGTCATCGTTTGACCTCTCAGGGTGAAATTGGACGCCGTATATCGACCTCGATCGGTGCACTATGGCCTCGACTTTGGATGTTGTCGATTGCGCGAGGTGTTGAAACTCGTCGGGAACCTTGGTCAATTCCTGACGGTGTGATTCCGCTACCACAAATTCGGAGGGCAATCCGTCGAACAACGGATGTTTCCGGACGACGCTCACCTTTTCGTATCCACGGAGCATTTGACCCATGTCTCGCGTTATGGCCCCAAACGCTGACCCGATGATCTGATGTCCGTAGCATATGCCCAGAATTGGAAACTTGGCCTTTCTGACTAAGTCCATTTCGGGTTGGAATAGTTCGCGGGTTCTAGGTTTTGAGAGTAGGGCACTGGACCCTGTGAGAATGACCAGATCCGGTCCAGAACCTACAACCCTATCGTAAAGGTCCGGTTGCTTGTAGTCTATTTTCTCTACCGATTGTCCGATGGAATTTTCTATGTTCTGGACTGCGCTGTCAGTTTGGCTCGGTTCTTTGTAGTTGTTTACGACAACTATTTTCAATGTTTAGAGGACGGCCAGGAGTTTGTCGATTTCTTCCTCGGTGTTGTAGTAGTGTGGTGAGGCTCTTAGTGCTTTGACTCTGCTTGCGACTGTGATGTTGAGCTTCTTCAACTTCTCATACGTTGCTCCGGGATCGGGGTCTTCGAAGACCACTATTCCGCTTCGCCGGTCTGGCTGTAACGGTGTGAGTATTTTGCGTCCTTTCTTTTTCAATCCCTCGATCAGGTGCTCTGTGACCTTCAGGACTCGGTGGGACCTTTCTGTCTGATCATGCTTCAATGCGAATTCGAGGGCTGCTTTGGCGCCAACAATCGATATTACTCCCCAGCTTCCACCCTCAAACATTGTCGCGTCTGGCGCGGGTATCGTCTCTTCTATGTTGAACGGTTTTCCGAACAGATCTTGTTGGCTTGTGAGTCTTCTTGCGACTGAGTCTTGGACTCCATGCCAGCCGATATAGTTCGGGTCAAGTTCCTTCAGTCTATCGCGTTTGGTGTAGACGAAAGCTGCCCCGTGGGGTCCTTGCATCCACTTGTACATTCCACATACTAGCGCGTCAACTCCGTCTTGCCGAGCATCTATTGGAAAGACGCCTAGAGCGTGGAACGAGTCAGCGATGACAAACGCACCATGTTCGTGCGCGATCTTTGTGATCTCTCGAATTTTCTCTCGACAGCCGTTAGTCCACGAAACATAGTCAACAGAGACGATCGAGGTGTCGTCGTCGATCGCTTTCTCCCATTGTTCTAGCGGGATTGTGCCGTTATTATCGCGGTGAAGTAGGCGGACGTCCTTTGCTCGTCCGTGTTTTTTCTGGAGGTGCCAGAGGTAGATGTTTGTCGGAAAGTTAAGTTCACTGATAACGATGTTGCCTCTCGGTTTGTAGTTGATGCTGCTAGCGAGGCTGATGAGCGCGCTGGTGACGTTTGGGACGGACGCTATCTCGTCGAGGGGGACTCCACCTATCATCTTTCCAAATTGCCGGCGTGATTCAATGATTAGAGGAAGCCATTCCTCCCAGTTCTCGCCGTACTCTCGCCAGTCAGCCATGAACTCGTTGATCGCGTTGAGCACCGGTATGGACGGCGGACCCGTTCCCGCGTTGTCGAAATAGGCTCGCCGGGAGGTGACAGGTATCTGTTTCCTTACAAGGTCGATATTCAAAGAGACACCGAGATTTGTCGAAGTTCATTTGGCCGGGCTGAGTATAAAGGAAGTGCTAGCTGGTGTGGAAGCTCTGGACTCCCATTTCGGCTATGCAATTCCTGCACCAGAACTGGTTCCTTTCTGGGCTGTACTGGGCATGACTGTCTGTTACTATGTTTCCGCAGTGTCCGCAGCGTACGATGAAGACTTTCCGCATTTTGTGATGGGGGAGGTCTTTCTTGTGCTGTTCTACATCGATATCCCTGGGTTCTAGGACCATATTGCAGTTCTCACAGTAGTAGATTGTTTCGAGAATTGCCTTGTCGCGTTCGTCTACCCAGTTCTCAGCCATGGAAGTGATAGTGCTCCTTTATGGGAAAGAGCTTCGATCGTGCTTGTTTTCGCCATTCTAATCTAGACGCGCCTTCCTTGTTTATATAGAATCCACGAAAGGAAAGTCATGTCTAGGGCAAAATCGCTCACATCTCGGCTATTTTTCGAGTGTTTTTTACTCGGAGAGTTATGCTCCATCTTTCCTCGCGAAGCAAGGTTCACTATACCCTGTCGCAGACGTATGGAGAAGGAGAGGTAGAGAGTTTGGGTCTTCCAGAGAAGATTAAGCAGATTGAAGAGGAGATGAAGAAGACCCAGATCAACAAGAAGACTGAACACCACATCGGCCTTCTCAAAGCAAAGCTTGCCCGGTTGCACGAGGAGCTGGAAGCCTCTACTTCGAAGGGAGGAGGTCCGGCTTTCGAGATTCGCAAGGGTGGCGACGCGACAGTCGTTCTCATCGGCCTCCCCAGTGTTGGTAAGTCGACTATTCTGAATCGGTTGACAAATGCGAAATCGAAAGTTGCGGCATACGCCTTCACAACCCTCACGGTTGTTCCGGGGATTCTGCGTCTCAACGGAGCGGACATTCAGATCCTCGACCTTCCAGGAATCATCAGCGGTGCATCTTCGGGACGAGGGAGGGGAAGGAGAGTTCTCTCGGTCGCCAGGAACGCGGACCTCGTATTGTTGGTCTTGGATGTGTTTCAGCCGGGGCAGGTCCAATTGTTGAAGAATGAGCTTCATGCGATGGGTATTCGGATCGACCAGAAGCCTCCCGATGTGGTCATCAATAGGGGCAGTAAGGGAGGGCTAGCTCTCACCACGAGTGTCAAGCTTACGAAACTGACCCCGGCAACTGTCAAGGGAATAGTCGAAGCCTACGGGATTAGTAATGGTGGCATTTTGGTACGCGAAGATGTTACAGACGAGCAATTGATTGACGTTTTGACCGGGAACCGGAGGTATGTTTCCTCCCTGGTCGTCTTGAACAAGGTGGACTTGGTAAACGAGCAGTACCTTACTGCTGCGAAGAAACAGATTGGAAGCGATTTTGTCCCCATATCCGCTGAGAAGGGATTGAACATGGACGTCCTCGCTGATAGAATCTGGGAGACCCTCAATTTCATCCGAATATATCTGAAACGTCCTGACGGTGACGCGGACTTCGAGAAACCACTCATTCTCCCCGCAGGCTCGACGTTACGTGATGTTTGCAAGAAGATTAGTCCCCGATTTGTCGAGGGAGCCAAGTACGCTTTTGTCTCAGGGTCCAGCGTGAAATTCACGGGTCAGCGAGTGAGTCTCGACCATATCCCTGCTGACAAGGACGTCGTCACGATCATGCGCTAAGCTAGGCAGGCTCAGCGACCTAGATTGAATTCTTCGTGAATTGCCCTCACTGCTTCCGGGCCATCCTTGTGTGATACCACGAAGGATACGTTGTACTCGGAGGACCCCTGCGCGACCATACGGACATTCGCCTTTCGTTTCGCGACCGCCGTAAATATCCTAGCAGCCACTCCCGGCGTCCCTTTCATCCCAGATCCAACAACAGCAATAATGCAGGCATCTTTCTCCTCGGATATTCTATCCACGTATCCCTGTCCCATCAGCGCCAATTGAAGAGCCCTGACGGCGCGGTCAACGTCTCTGTTCGCAACAACGCAGGATATCGTGGCTTCAGAAGAGCCTTGAGATATCATCATCACGTTGACGTTGTTTGAACCGAGTGTCTGGAAGACTTTTGCAGCGACTCCGGGAGCTCCCATCATTCCACTACCACTTACCGTCACGATGCCTACGTCCCTGATGATCGAAACCGCCTTCACCACTTTGCCTCCATTACTGGATTCGCTAGCGGAAACAAGAGTTCCATTCCGCGCTGGTCTAGAAGAGTTCTTTATTCGGACCGGGATTTTCTTTTGTCCAGCCGGTTGCAGTGCCCTAGGGTGCATCATTTTTGCACCGAAATAGGATAGTTCTAGTGCCTCTCCGAACGAAATGTATGGGAGAAGAGTCGCGTTCTTTACGATTCGAGGGTCAGCCGTCATCAGCCCGTCCACGTCAGTCCATATCCATATCTCGTCTGCTCCCAACGCGGCGGCCAGTAAGGTCGCGGTGTAATCAGATCCTCCTCGTCCGAGGGTCGTGATGCTTCCATCAACTGTAGCGGCGATGAACCCCGTTACAACCGGAATTACTCGGCGACTCCATAACGGGTCCAGCCGTTGGCGAACCTGCTGGTAACTGATCTCCACCAGGGGCTTTGCCTCTCCGAAATTATCATCTGTTGTAATACCCGCTTCAGAGCCCGTCAGTGTCCTTGTCCGTAGGCCCAAGGCTGATATCGTCGCTGCAAGAATCGGTGTAGAAAGTCGCTCGCCGAAGGACAGAAGATAGTCGCGGCTTCGAGATGTTAATTCTCTGAGGTGTACTATTCCTTCCACTGTTCGCTCAAGTTCGGAGTTTAGCTGGTCCAATCTCGATACGAGGTCCCGGGTTCCTCCTCTACCGGAAACTATCCGTGCTATCTTGAGATGGTAAGCCTGAATCTTGCTGAGGAGTTTTCTCGCCTGCTTTAGATTCCCCTTCTTGGCGAGTTCGGCGATCTCGACGAGTTGATCTGTTGTCTCTCCAATCGCGGAGGCGACTACAACAATCTTGTTCCTGGGAGAGTGTTGCTGGATTATTAGCGCCGCGTTTTTCACTCTGGGCGCGTTCGCCAGGGATGTGCCTCCGAACTTCATCACGAGCTTCAATCTTGACCCTCTATGTAGCGTATTCTTGGCGTATGCTGACTAGGTCTCGAACTATTGCACTAGCCGTTCTTTCGCCTCCGGCGCCGGGCCCGATGAGAGTTATGTCGCCAGCGTGTTCTGTCGTGAATGTGAGCGCGTTCAGGGTATCTGGGACACATGTTGGGTCAGCCATAGGGATCTGTTCGGGAGCTACTGAGGCTGAAGACTCTTCGATCCTGCCGATGAGTTTGACTTTGGCGTTTGATGCTTTGGCCTGCTTGAGTTTCTGCGGTGTGATTTTAGTGATGCCCGTAATGTCTAGGTCTCGAAGACTGTACCGTTTTTTCAGAACCCAGTTTGCGATTATTACGATCTTCGCGGCGGTATCGAATCCTTCGACATCATTTGTAGGATCCTTTTCCGCATACCCTTTCCTTTGCGCCTCTGCCAGCGCTTTCTCGAATGTTAGGGAGGCAGTTTCCATTCTAGTAAGGATGTAATTTGTCGTTCCGTTGAGGATGCCTCTAACTCGTATGATTCGTTCTCCAGGCATGCATTTCGCGGCAAAATCCAGGAATGGTGTTCCCCCACCTACTGTTCCGCTAAAACGAAGCTGTCGGTTGCGGTGATTGGCTAGCTCGAGCAGCGCGGGCATCGCTAGTGCCAGAGGGCCCTTGTTCGCTGTGACAACGTGCTTTCCGTTGGCGAGCGCAGCTTTGATATTGGAGAGCCCGGGTTCTGCGTCTTTGAAGTTGGTGGGCGTTGTTTCAACAACAACCTCCGCTTCACTGTTAGTGATGATGTGAGCGCTATCATTGTTCCGGCGGCCCTTTCTGGGATACCTGGCTACCGTTCCATATTCCTTCTTAGTTTTCAGGACTAGCGAGATGTCGAGGCCTGCGTCGTCGGAGCAGGATCCTTGGCTGTCAACTATGGTGGTGATTTGGGGCCGGAAGCCGTAGGCTTGGGTGATTCGGTCTGCGTCTTGGTGTAGAACCTGGGCGAGCGCTTGCCCGACAGTTCCGAAGCCGGCCAGTATGATTCTCAAAGGGCCCGCTCGATGTTGTCTATACTAGTTTGGTCGCTAGTTTCGAGACTGTAACCAGTCTGGGATTTGGGTAAGCGGTTCAGAATCGAGGGGTCTTTCAGACCATGGCCTGTCGTCACGCACACGATGGTTTCCGATGGGTCGACCCTCCTGTTCGTCTTGAGCTTCTTTAGTCCCGCGATGGAGGCTGCGCTTGCTGGTTCTACAAAAATTCCCTCGAGGGTTGCAAGTTGTCTTTGAGCCTCGAGGATTTCAGAATCGGTTACAGTTTCGGCAGTTCCCTTCGATTCTTTTATGGCCTTGAGGACTTTTGGCCAGTTTACTGGAGATCCTATCCTGATTGCGGTCGCGATTGTTTGCGGATTGTGAACTGGGCGAATCTTGTTCTCTCTTCTTTTCACAGCTTTCGCGATCGGTGAGGCCTTCTCTGCCTGAATCCCGATCATTCGGGGCCTCGTCTTTGCGATCGATAGTTGTTGGAACTCGGTGAAGCCTTTCCAAGCGGCGCTGATGTTGCCTCCATTTCCGACAGGCAGTATTACAGTGTCGGGTGTTTTCGAGTCAAGCTGGTCAGAGATCTCGAAGGCAAGGGTCTTTTGTCCTTCGAGTCTGTATGGGTTGAGGGAATTCATCAAGTAGAGTTCTCTCCTCCGTTTCGTTAGTTCCAGAGCTGTTACGAAGGCTTGATCAAAGTCTCCCTTGACCTGAATTATCTTGGCTCCGTGCATTGTAACTTGGAGCATCTTGCCACCTGCGACCTTTCCCTTCGGGACGAGGACTATGCATTCCATGCCCGCTCGTGCCGAGTAAGCAGCTAGGGAAGCCGCCGTGTTCCCGGTTGACGCGCAGAGAACTTTCTTTTTTCCGAGCTCCTTCGCTTTTGAGATTGCAACTGTCATTCCTCGGTCTTTGAAAGAGCCAGTTGGGTTTTCACCTTCGTTCTTGACATAGAGTTTCTGGAGGCCGAGTTCGCGTCCAAGGCGCCTGCACCTATGGAGCCCTGTTCCTCCTTCAGCGAGGCTCACAATAGATTCTTCATTTTCGATGGGGAGGATCTCTCTGTACTTCCACACTGAGAGTTGTCTGTGGTCCCAAGCTGGTTTCTTCTTTCCCTTGAGATCGAACTTTACTTCTAGTAGTCCACCGCAGATCGTGCACCGGAAATCGGCTTCACTGGCCGCGGGTTCTCTTTGACAGTCGAAGCACTGGAGCTTGTGGCGCAACAATTGGACTAGTTGCCCCTGATGATGCGGGCTCCGCCGGCCGGGCTGGTTACGAAGAAAGTGGAGTCAATGTTGTTCTTCGAGAATTCTTTCACCATTACTCTTCCGATCTTCTTGGGGTCCTGCTTGGTTTTGTCGACGAATGCAACTACACTGGGACCTGCGCCGCTGATCGCGACTCCGCTTGCGTGTGCGCTAAGTGCTGCTTTCTTGACCATTTTGTAGCCCGGGACAAGTTTCTCTCTTCGGGGTTCTGCAATTGCATCTTCCATTCCGCTCCCGATCAGTTCGATATCTCCTCTTGCAAAGCCCAGGGCGATGGCTGATGCTCGTCCGATATTGAGAACCGCCTCCTTGACCCCGATTGTCTTCGGAACCAACTTCCTAGAGAGGCTTGTTTTGTTCTTTGGAAGCCGAATATTCGGGGAGACGACAACAACGGAAAGCTTGGCTGGCGCTCTTGTGGAGATGGTTCTCAAAGGGTCCCCGTATGCTATTACGAATCCCCCGAGCAAGGATGCGCTTACGTTGTCAGTGTGGGCTGACCCTGAAGAAGCGGCCTCTCCGAGACTGGCAATCTTGACCAATTCATCGGGGGGAAGATGGAGCTCTAGGAGGTGGTTAATTGCCTGCGTGCATGCTGCAGCCGTTGCGCCGCTGCTGCCAAGACCTAGACCGGGCGGAATGTTCTTCTCGATAGTTATCTCGACACCGTTGTCCAGTCTGCTCCTACCAAGTAATGCTCGGGCTGGGGGACCAGCAGAATTCTTGTCGGGGGAAATCGGCAGCCCCCTGCCGTAGGGTCCTAGGATCATGATCTTGACAATTCGTGTTCTTGAAGTTTTGACCTGAACTCGGTCGGCATATTTGCCGAGTGCTAATCCGAAAGTGTCGAATCCGGCTCCAAGATTGGCCGTGGAACAGTACGCCTCGACCCTCACCGCTTTGTCAGGGATCAACGGTCGAATTTCTCAACTGAGACTCCGCCTTTCGTTCGATAATAACTGGCCTCGTACCAATGTCTCAATTTCGGCCGACAGGGAAAGCTTTCAGAATCGCCCATTATCAGCCCTGAACTCGATTCTGGAAACCCCCTATGAACTCTCCCGAGATTCGTTCGGAATTGTCGTCTTCTTTCCATTCTGATCCCAGCCTAAATCCTGCCCTGAATCGTGTGACTCGCCCAGAATTAGTGCCAGACAGGAAGTCGTTTCCAGAAAATAGGGGGTCTTAGCGACCGACCCTCGCGTCGCAAGAGCGGCGAAACTGATAAGCCCCAGAATTGGTTTAGGTATGTCATTCGTGGTCATGACCAATAGACCATTTTCGTGACACATAACTGTGTACTTCTCCGAATCTCGTTTCGTAGCGAAGGCTTACGTTTCAGCCAAGCTCGCACGGTTCTAAGCACGAAACTACAGTATACCCAACCATTCGTTTTTTCTTGCAGACGCTCAGATCATTTTGAAATCTGTTTGTGGAATGTCTGCTCGAAGAACTGCTCCCGAGCTTCCGTCCAGCAGCGCGTTGTAGCTTCGTCCCTTGTACTCGTAGGTGCTGAACCAGATCGGTGCGTGAATGTACGTCGGGCTGTCAACCTTGAAACTAGTATTGAAGGACGTTATCTGGTCCACTTCCTGTTTCGCCAAGAACCTCTGGTTCGCCTCCACTTCATACTTAGCACGTTGAATCGCCTCCTCGCTAGTCATCTCGCTGTTGAGGAAGTTCGCTCCCGAATCTATTCTCTTGAAATCGAAAGGAATCTTCCCTGTATTCGGGATACTGTACTCCCGTGTCGGAAACTGCGCTCCCTTTCTTCCTAGGACAAGCCAGTCGTAATCCCTGTCTATCACGCCTTTCCTAGGCGAAGGTGGAGAGACTCGCTCTAGTACTCCTTCGTAGTCGCTTGTTGCATCAACCTGGACGAGCCAGAACGGAAGATACCGCAATTCCAACGTCAAAATCTTGCTCTTCTTCGCGAGGTCTCCAGGCTTCATGAATCCCTCCCTCATCCAGTCGCGAAGAGCGTTCTCGATACTCGCAGCGTTGTTATTGTTGATGATGAGACTGTGTTCTAGCTGGAACGGTTGATCCGCCCCGACAACCGCAGTATAGCCACAGTAGCGGCAAGTCGAAACGATCTCTCCAGGGTTAATGCTGAAAGGCGCGCCACAATTCTCGCATTCTATTTCCGAAACAATGTCCACCACTGTCTCTTCCCCGATTGTTCTAGGAATGAATTAATGAAGGCCGAATTAAGCTCTCTAGACCAAGGAAGCTGAATTGGCAGGACTCGGCGCGCTCAAGCGCACAATGGGTTTCACGATAATTCTAGTCTTCGCCATATTCCTCGGCCTCCTCTTCGTCATATCCGCCTTCTTCCTAGACCCTCTCACAGGACTAGTTCTTGGGCTAGTAGGCGCTTTCTTCATAATACTGCTTCAGTACCTGATCGGTCCTGTAATCGTCCGCGCTACCAGTCGTTTGCACTACTTGGCCCCTGGGGAGAATAGTTGGCTTGAAGCAAAAGTAAGCCAGCTCGCCTCGAAGTCAGGTATTCCCATACCCCGACTCGCCGTCTCCCCTGATCCAACTCCCAACGCGTTCGTGTTTGGCCGGACCCGCAACAGCGCGACACTCGCCGTTCACCAGGGTCTACTCCAACGTCTAGACGAGAACGAGATAGAGGGAGTCATTGGACATGAGCTTGGCCATGTAAAGCATCGCGACTTCATCGTGGTGACGATGATTAGCGCGATACCTCTGGTCGCGTATCTCATCGCCCGCTCTGTTCTCTGGGGAGGCATCGCTAGCGGCTACAGCGGCCGCAGCAACAAGAATAACAGCGCCGGACTCTTGATCATCGTCGCGGTCGCCGCCTACGCAGTCTATATTCTTACCACCCTACTAGCACTCCGACTCACTCGTCTTCGGGAGAGCTACGCAGACGCATATTCTGCATTTCTCACCCAGCAGCCGCGAGAGCTAGAAAGCGCCCTAACCAAGATCGCTTACGGACTATCTCTCGCCCCCGGACAGCCTCACGGAGCCCGAGCCTTCTTCATCGAGGACCCTGCTCAGGCAAAACAGGACGTTGCAAGCATAATGGACCAAAAGTCGAAATATGATCTTGACAAGGATGGCGTCCTCGACGAGCGAGAGCTAGAAGCCGCTATGGAGCAGGAAGCCAAGTCAAACTGGCGGAAGGCTGCAGAGCTCTTCATGACGCATCCGCCCACCTACAAGAGGATCCTTATGCTGAGAGAGATCGAGCAGGACATACGCTCAGGAAACTTCGAGCAGAACAACGCGTACGATCACGTCTGACAACTGGCGATCCACCCAGCACTCATCGTGATGATTACAATAGAACTATAAACCGGAACGCCTGCCAGTTCGACAAGATCAAAATGACGCGGGTTCCATGGGCTCCACTGAACGGAGGAGCATTCCTGATAATATTCGGAACCGTAATGCTCCTCTCCGTTGTCGGGGTCGCTGGGCTAAACCCGTTCTCTGGCATTCCGCTTGTCTTTTTGGCATTCGGGGTCTGGCTTGTCATAGCAGCATTCACATTCTCCGGTCCTGATGATCGTTACGCCCCGCCTCGATCAATGATCCTCGCCTGGGGCGCATTCGTCACTATCCTCGGAGCCGTATGGTTTGTAGGCACAATCGCGCTTTCTCTCGTACCTATTGTCCTCTTTGTTGTACTCGTTGTGGCAGGCATAGGCGCGGTCGGTTATGCTCTTACTCGAGCCGAAGCTAAGAAGGCGCAACCTACAGTCGCGTAGACCGTGTACGATTCCAAGGCCCGCTACGTCCGCAACCTCTTCTCCAAGGTTCCGTTAGAATACGACCTGCTCTTAGGGCTCCTCAGTTTCGGCCAAGATAGAAAATGGCGAGCCTTCGTGGTCGAACAAGCCCGGCCTCAACCTGACAGCGTAATACTCGACGTGGCCACCGGTACAGGACTCTTGGCGGCGGATTTTGCAAACGCGATCGCCAACAACGGGTTGGTAGTTGGTGTCGATCTGACTCTCTCAATGCTGCAAACCGCAAAGGAAAGGCTGGAACAGAAAGGGCTCATCGGAAGAACAGACTGGGTTTTGGCCCGCGCTGAGAACTTACCATTCAGAGACGATTGTTTCAGGTCTGCATCGATCAGCCTTGCGCTCAGAAACGTATCCGACGCGCGACTAACATTCAGGGAGATGGCTCGAGCAACAACATCAGGCGGTGTCGTGATCTCGCTCGACTTCGCCCGGCCCCCGAACAGGATATTCCGACTATTTTACTACGACTACCTCCTCGGACTTTTTCCTATTTTCGGAAGAATTGTCTCGAAGGCTTGGGGTAGAACGCTTTCATACCTTGGCCGTTCGATTCTAAAGTCTAGAACAGGACCTCAGATTGCCACCCTAATGGTAGAGGAGGGACTGCCCGACACAAGGCCTATTCCACTAACGCAGGGAATCGTCTATGCGGTCTATGGGAAGAAACGATAGGAGGCAAAAGCCAAAGTGAACCTTGAATCTTGCTACATCACGGCAGCCACTGATTTCACAGTTGGTTTTGACGGCGAGGATTCGGCATTCTTCCGAAAGCTTAGCCAGGCTAGGATTGCAAGCGCCACGAACGATGTCGAGGTTGTGTAGAAGATGCTTATTGGGGTTAGAGTGTAGAGTAAACCACCGAGGTAGGATCCAAATACAAACCCTAGGCTCTCTAGCGTCAGATAGAACCCGAACTGTCCTGCTCTCGATGCTCCTTTCCGTACATTCGAAAGGATGGAGTAGGCAACGAGGCTTGGTGCCCTAGCGCTTCCGATGAGGAAGACCATTGGAAACGCGAACAAGAGGTTTCTGGTCAGAAGAATTCCTACAAGACCTGTTGAAGATAGGAGAAGACCCAGAGCCATGGTCCCGCCCTGACTTTTCGCGTCCGCTCTTCTCCCGAGGAGAATGGCGAAGACGGCGGCACCAAGAGACTGCAGAGCACCGAGAAGTAGGATGATCGAAGGGCCTAGGTTGAGAGCGTCTTGGAAGTAGAGCGGTATGAATGGCGAGGCTACGCTCCAGGCAAGCGCCGCGCCGGCTAGATAGAGAAGGAGGGATCCTTCTCGACGCGACCTAGGAAATTCAAATCGAGGAGACCGAGCATCGCTTTCCAGTGGAGGCTGGGGCTTCATGAAGAAGAGAACTATCGTTGAGATGGAAAAGAACACGAATGTAAGTATGAAGATGTTTCTTACAGTGATCCAGTTGAGTAGAACGCTTCCAACGAGAGGTGAAAAGACTATTCCAAGCGGTGCGGATGCCCAAGTTACACCGAAGTTGGACGCAGATTTTGCGTTGTCGGCAGCTCCTACGATGTAGGCGTTGAATGCTGGTACATTGAACGCTGATACTTGAAACAGGACTATTCCAGGAATCACGTCAGTCCAGGTTCTCGCGAAATAGTACATGAGCGGTGGTGGTATGCTCATTACCCAGCCTATGATCAACAACGCTTTCAACTCGTATTTGTTCGCGAGTACACCTCCCGGAATCATGCTTAGGGCCGCGGCGAGGAACCCGATTGAGAATACGAGACCTACGTCGCTAGGGGAAGCTTGGAGGTCTCTTAGGTAGAGTGGCCAGATGTAGTTGTAGAGTCCTAACCCGAAGGTCCAGAGAAACAATGAGAGAAAGAGCAGCCGAAGGTCTCTGGGAAGTGCTTGGACCGAGGCTAGCAGATTCAGCCGGCTAACTGGAAACACGACTCATCTGCCCCTCCTGCTAAGGGGCTCACGGAAAAGTCGCAAAGGTCTCCTGTCACGAGATTACCCTTGTTGCGATCAGAATTCCTGATATGAAGAAGTAAGAACCGAACGAGAGGAGGACCATGCCTGCGATGAGATCTAGCAGCCACCTTGGAACCTGCATCAGGTAATCATAGGAGAACGCGCACACGACAATTAGGAGGATTAGGCTAGCTAGCGCGCCTACGAGTGTCCATTTTATGTCGAAGGCTCCGGCGGCCGCGAGGATAAGGCTTGCTTCAAATCCTTCCGTCATTGTGATGCTGAAAACCGGTAGCGAGTTTCGGATCGAGAAAGGTATTTGGCCTTCTGTTGTCGTGAGGCCTTCATTGTGCTTCCGGTCTTCTTCAACGACTTCGTCCCTCCATTTTTCCATCTTTGCTCTGAACGATTTGCCTCGGAAATAGTACTTGACGAAGCCTCGTAGAAACCGATAGGAAAAGTAGAGTATGACTACACCCGGTATCAGGTTAATCAGAGCATCGGAGACAATCTTTAGTGCAAGGAAGGCTTGTTCGACGATTACAAACGTGACGACAGACCCTAGGCTGCCGAGGGCGACGCCGAGGAAGACATTCCTTCGGCCGATCTGCTTGATTGTGGCAAGAGAGAGGATTGCGACCTCGCTTCCCTCTATTAGAATGGCTTTGAAAGCCAGGAGGAATGATGCGACGATTACAACATCTAGTCCAGCCATCTATTCTCCCATCCCGTTATCGTGAGGAACTGTCTAAGCGTTCACGGACTAACGCGTTCATATCTCTAACGGTAGCATGCGCTAGAATCAATTTTCCCACACGCCGCTTGCCGGTCCAAAAAACGGGGGTCGATTATACTTTAGGCTAGGTTGATCCGCCCTTCTCATCAGTTTTCTTGAAGTCTAAAGCGAGTGAGTTAACGCAGTACCGTAGTCCAGTAGGCTGGGGACCATCCTCGAACACGTGGCCTAGATGACCGCCACACTTCTTGCATAAAATCTCGACCCTTTTCATGAAGAGGCTGCGGTCGGACTTTTCCTCAACATTCTCCTTTTCTGCTGGGGTCCAGAAGCTGGGCCAGCCTGTTCCTGAGTCAAACTTTGTATCAGAAGAGAATAGTGGTGCTCCACATCCAGCGCAGAGATACATCCCCTCCTCTTTGTTGTGGAGGTATTTTCCTGTAAAGGGACGTTCGGTGGCCTTCTTTCTCAAAACTTGATAGGTTTCCGTGTCCAGCTGTTTCTTCCATTCTTCTTCGGATTTCTTCATACTATCTAGAGGGCTATAGCGGTAGATATCCTAATCGCTCTTTGGGAGCGATCTCTGACCCATCTAGAACCTTGTTCAACGGACAAGACCAGACTTTCTTCAGTTTGCGGTGCCTTTGAGATGTTGCTATGGGACCTAGGGAATGCGTTTCGCAACTTGCCCCACAAAGGGGTTGGCTAGTTTTTCGTCACCTATGCTTGTCTCTGGTCCATGACCGGGATACACGATGGTATCGTTATCTAGGGTGAACAAGCGCTTGGTTATAGAACGTATTAGCGTGTCGAGGTCGCCTCCTGGAAGGTCGGTTCGTCCGATCGACTGGTTGAACAGTGCGTCCCCGGTTAGGACAAAGCCTTGACCGGCTAGGCTGATGCTCCCCGGAGAATGTCCTGGGGTGTGAATCACCTTCACCTGGTCCTCTCCAAAGGCTATCGATTCTCCGTCCTTGAGAAACCGATCCACCTTAGGTGGCGGCGGGACGCTGAAACCCATAATCTGGCGGACACGCTTCTGCATAGACTCGAGCGTCGAGAGATCGTCATGGTGGATTAGAAATGGAATCGTGAGCTTGGCGCGAATAGAGTCAACACCAAGTACATGATCAAAGTGAGTATGAGTCGCAATGATTCCGTTGGGCTCGACAGAGACGTCGGTGAGGAAGCGAAGAATTCTTTCCGGTTCGTCGCCCGGATCGACGACCAACGCAGCCGAGTCTGATTGAAGAATATAGCAGTTTGTCTGTAAGCGCCCCACCACAAGTGTGTGTACCTTAGCCATTTTCGAATGTCAGTCGTGACCCCTGCTCAGGGGGAAGAATATGAACTTGGAGCGACCTGATTACGAGATGCCTTCCTCGGGTATATCCATCGATCAACCGGCGGAACTTTGCCTGTTTTCTACTTTCATGCGGATGATGGGAAAGCAGGAGAATTTGGCCGGGTGCGGGAAACGAAGTTTTGAGAGTAGCTTGGGCTAGAGATTTCATCTCATGTGTATCTGGGTCTATCTTCGAGAAGCCATGAACTTAAATGGGTAGTAGGTTTTGATCCATAACTATGAAGAAAATACTGACCATTACAGCTCTAGTTGTTACTGCTCTAATGCTTGCAACCCCTCTCGGAGTCGGGACAATCGTCAGCGACTTCTACTACAAACCGAGCCTGAGCTATGTTCAGCTCGGTCCCCTAACGACACTTCCACAAGGCATACCTCTCTGCAAGAGCGCGTCTCTCGGCAACATCGTGTGCTACTCGCCGAGTTTCATCAAGAAGGCGTACGAGTTCCCATCGACCTCTACCCTTGATGGTTCGGGCCAGACAATCGTGATCGTTGACGCTTTCGGGAGCCCAACGATTGCCAACGACCTAGCATTGTTTGACGCACGCTTTGGAATTTCAGCACCGCCGTCTTTCACAATATTCTGCGGCAATTCTCCGACCCCACTCGACCCCAGCACGTGCCCAGTGGTCAACATCAATGCGAATCCGAAACATGACGAATTCGGCTGGACTATAGAGACAAGCCTCGATGTAGAATACGCCCACGCCATGGCTCCAGGAGCCAACATTGTCCTTGACGTTGCATCAACCTCGTCCGGGAACGCAATCAATGACGCTGAGACCGCGGCCATAGCAGCCTACCCAGGCGCTATATTCTCGCAAAGCTTCGGCATTCCAGAAATCTTCCTCACCGGAAACGGAAACCCAGGCCAAGTCAGTCAAGCCCAAGCGAACTATGCGAACGGCGTCGCCAAAGGTGACACATTCTTCGCCTCAGCAGGAGACACAGGTGCAACTTTCGGCACCAACACCGCAATGGCGAACTTCCCCGGCTCTGACCTGCACAACACCGGTGTCACTGGAACTCAGGGACTACCCTACAATGCAACTGGAACCCTCACGCCATGCACTACTGCCACACCTTTCTCGTGCACCTCGGGACTATCCTCCTACCACGGTCCATGTGTCCTTGGCCGAACGATCCCACCCAATTGTGTACCCGATGGGTACGGTGGGGAACAGGTCTGGAACGAACCTAGCTTCGGAGCCGCGACCGGTGGAGCGCAGAGCTTACTTTTCGGCGTACCATCCTACCAGGCCGGCCTTGGTCTATCAGCAAGGGGTCCGGATGTGGACTACAACGCAGCCATCGACGGTGGAGTTTTGGTCGTCTACGGAGGCTTCGGATTCCCAGTCCTATTCATAGTTGGAGGAACCAGCGCTGGTTCTCCACAATGGGCGGGAATCACTGCCTTGGTGAACCAGGCTCGGGCCAATGCGGGTAAAGGTCCGATCGGCGACTTGAACCCAGCTCTCTATGCGATCTATCACAGCACACGCTACTCGACTGACTTCCACGACATTACCGTAGGTAGCGATCAACTGGTCGGCACACCGGTTGGTTTCTCAGCGGGCACAGGGTACGATGTCGCATCAGGCATCGGCTCCCCCGTCGTGGACCAACTGATCGTCGACCTAACAGCAGCATAGACTAGACTGAAAGTGGGAGGCATGTCCTCCCCAACCCCCTCTTTTTTTGACCTTCTCTTGAACGTCCGACAGTAAGATCCATAGTAACGTGGGCTGTTCTCTCAGAGAGATAAGCCTGATTTCTCCCTGACTCAGCCCGGTCCCCAATCTCGGGGCTTTGTAGAAGAAAAGAGGGACCTTTTCGCTGTAGGTCCATAGTATCGGAGCTATTGTTTCGGGTCAACTCTCACATTGGATGTATGTGGGACTCAGCACATGAGGCTGGGAAGGAACCGGTGGCAACGGGGGAGAAAACTTCAATCCGGTTGTTGCTCGTTCCACTGGAGGTTCCTGTATCGACCACGTAGACATTCCCTGAACTGTCCACGGCCAGCCCGTTCGGATTCACGAGCTGGCCATTTGCAGACCCCATCATCCCGAAGGATGTGAGAAACGTGCCGTTGCTGGCGAACTCTTGGACTCGGTTATTGAAAGTGTCGGCCACGTAGACATTCCCAGCTGAGTCTAGGGCTAAGTGTCCAGGGACATTGAACTGCCCATTTCCGGGACCGGAAGATCCCCAGGAGATGAGGAATCCTCCCGAGCTGTTGAATTTCTCGATACGATTGTTCGATGAGTCGCTTACATACACGTTGCCTGAGGCGTCTACAACGATGCCAGTTGGATTGCTGAACTGGCCGTTAGCGGTCCCCAACGACCCCCAAGTCATGATGAAGTTTCCTAAACTGTCAAACTTTTGCACTCGATTGCCCGAGTAATCTGTAACGTAGACGTTGTTTGAACTGTCTGTTGCGACACCGTATGGACCGTTGAACTGCCCGTTGCCCAATCCAAAGGATCCCCATGCTCTAGTGAAAGTACCGTTCGGAAGGAATTTTTCAATTCGGTTATTGGAATAATCTGAAACATAGACGCTACCACTGTGGTCGACGGCAACTCCAAAAGGACCGTCGAGCTGGCCGGCTGCATTCCCAGTCGCTCCCCACGCCAATAGGAAAGTTCCAGATGTGGAGAACACTTGTATTCGATTATTTAGTTCGTCAACAACATAGACGCGGCCCGAACTGTCCACGGCTCCATCATAAGGACTAGAGAACAGTCCGAATCTTGGATATGTGAGACTTGAAATGTACGATCCTGTGCTAGCTGAGAATTTCTGAACTCTAAAGTTGTTTGAATCACCAACATACAGGTTCTGCAGAGAATCAACGGCTACCCCAACCGGGTTGTTGAACTGTCCAGGCAATCCGCCCGGAGAGCCCCACATCAAGATGAGGTTGCCGGTCGTAGTGTCGAACCTTTCCACATCATTCCGCAGGTTGTCGGTGACATAGATGTTGGATGCGTTGTCGACTGCCATCATCGCCGGTGCCGCAAGGCTGCCCCCGAAATTCAGCCCTCCCCACGTTAGGACAAGACTGCCCGTCTTGGTAAATTTAGTAATATTGTTCGACTTGGTGGCGCTGTCGCTCACGTATACGAATCCTGACGAATCCACCGCTATTCCATACGGACTCAGGAATTTGCCTTGACTCGTACCAAGCCCGCCGAAAGATCCAACGTATGTTCCATTATTCCTGAATATCTGAACACGTTGGTTTCCTTGATCTACCACGTATACGAAGCCGGTAGCGTTAACGCTAACCCCGAGCGGGGTCTTGAATTGGCCATTTCCGGACCCAGTCGAGCCCCATGAGGTGATGAAGTTCCCGGAAGAATCGAACTTCTGAATGTTGTTATTCACTGAATCAGAAACGTACACGTTTCCTTGGGGGTCCCGAGCGATTCCTTGTGGGGTGTTGAACCGTCCTGGCCCGGTCCCTTGGGATCCCCATGTGGTTACGAGCGATCCATCCCTTGCTAGTTTGTAAACCGCGTAGTTCTTTGCATCGGCGATGAAGATGTTGCCTGCAGAATCTACTGCAACCCCGTTGGGGGCTAAGGGTCCCCCATACCCGCCCCATTGCCGAGAGTAGACAAAGGAGTTGGTTCCAGCAACCGTAGCCTGGGTTCGGCCTCCCGCTACCCCGGCCAGCACCATGGTCCCCTGAGTGATTATCAGAATCGTCACGGAAAGGGACAACACAAAAAGAATCATAGACCGGAGGAAAATCGGCCTTTTTTCCGTATTAACTGCGCTAGAACGAGACGCGTAGTTCACTCGCGAATTGGGACGACGTTGTGAAGAGGAGTCCTTTCTGCCAGGCCAGAGCTCTGGGTTGGTCGGGGTTCCCCTCTGTGCAAAGGTCATGAGGAGAAGAAGCATTCTCTCTTTTTCCGTCCCAGGTCTCTTGTCTTAAAAAACACTTTCTCGAGTTTTCATAGCCCCACTATTGACACGGAAATATCCAGGGATAGCTTACGCCGGCTTGATATTTCTCCGGGGGGCCTCTCACAATGTGTGAGTGGAGAGAATGTGAAGGGAGCCGACTCGCCCGAAATTCGCAGAGAATCCCTGTTCTGGAATGGTGGCAAGAAAAGACATAAGAAAATCTTTGTTAGTTATTCCAGAAAGGCCTTGTTGCTATGAACTGTAGCTTAGCCTCCAGAAGGTCTCTATAGAATTCGTCATCGCTTTCATGCATCTTCGACAGAACTCTCGCAGCGGTTTGCGGTCCGATACCGTATACTGACTGGGCTATTATCGCTCTCCTCCCATAGGCGATTACGAGATCCGCTGAACGTCGTGCTCTGGTCAAAGCCTTCTGCTCGTTCTCGTCCAGTGATTGTTTGTCTTGCTTTTTGTGGAGAATGTTCGTTGCATAGGCACTGGACCAGAAAAGTGGAGCCAGAAGCTTGGAGCTGCAATCTTGGCAGAACGGATGGTCTGGAAGACTTGCTATACTAGCATCTCTGGTGAGCTTGCCGCAGTCGAAGCACAGCATGTCGATGGATCGTCCTTCGATCGAAATGCGGAGTCTAGTCATATTGTCCGTGGCAACGTTCTCCGGTGCGATTAGCTCAGGGATGTCAACGTGTCGATAGAGGATGTGGTAGGCTAGTGGTGTGGGCTTGTCTTTGGATCTGAAGAATCTCAGGTCAATTTTTCCTTCACTGATCTCTTTGAAGATTCCTTTCACGCCGTCGAAGTCAGAATGTTCCATCAGTGCTTCCCTGATTGTCTCGTCGTAGATGGGAGTGAGTCGAAATCTCAGCATCAGTTCCTTCATAGCATCTCCATACATGAGCCGCCCACGGGCAAGTGCTCCGAACCTCTCGGCGGCATGTTTCATATGGAGCTGCCACGGGAAGTGACGATGAAGCACTCCGTGACATGCTCCTCCTAGCACGGGCTCTTCGACCCCGAACACTTTCTTCAGGAACAGATCCTCTAGATCCAAGTCAGACGTGTCAGCGGTCATCTCAAACAGAATTCGGTAGGGGTCCGACCACCACATTCGGACGAGGCCTTGGCGGCGGAACAGTTCTTCGATAACTTCTCCAAGTGTAAAGTTGAGTATGTCTCCGAGATGGGTGTGAAGGATGATGTATCGGTCAAATCCTTCGATGAGGACTCGTTGATCGGTTGGAACAGGCGCTCCAGTAGCCTTGTGGGTTTCTATCTCTTCAATAAGTCGTCTCAATCCATAGATGTCGCAAGGCCAACGCTGAGAAAGGGTCTCAACCGCCGTCGATTTCGTGGTGTTTTCATCAATTAGCTTGTCCATGATGGATCGGTAGACTCCGACCTTGGTTGCAAGTGCGCGGGGCACGGGGAGTATCTGCCCATCCCATCCGGGGATGGCCGCTGTGGGGTCAATGATGGGGAGAACGTAGACTTTTCCATCGTCTGTGATCTGCTTGATCTGCCAGACCCGCCCTTTAACGATGAAGTTGAGTCCAATGCGAGCCTTGGTGATCATGAACTCTTCACCGAGTATACCGACGTTTTGCTGGCTGGTGAGATCTACAACCAGGTAACGGCGTTCGTCTGGGATCATGCTCAGGTTTTCGAAATAGTAGAACCGGGTCCTGGAAGTGCGGTAGAGTGCGAAATCATCTTTCTTGAGGTATCCCATCTTGCGCATGAATTCGATGACCTTGTCAAACGCTCCATCTTCTAACTCATGGTATGGGTAGGCTCTCTTGATGATGTTCTTGGCTTGAAAGATCTCAAGGCTTCCGTCCGAGTCCATCAGCACTCCAGCAATCTGATGGGCGAGCACGTCTAAGGCTCCAAGATGGATAATAGTGTGCTCTAGTCTTCCCTCCCTTGCGAGCTCGATTACTCCGACAGATTCTAGGATATCCTCGGTCGAGACTGAAACTAGAACGCCTTGGGAAGTTCTGGTGAGAGTATGACCTGACCGCCCTACGCGTTGAACGAGGCTGTTTACTTGTCTCGGGGACATGTATTGTACGACAAGGTCAACGGATCCAATGTCTATTCCCAGTTCAAGGGTGGATGTGCACACGAGACCTTTGATTTCTCCGCCCTTGAATGCTTCCTCGGCTCGAACTCTTTCCTCTCTTGGGAGCGACCCGTGGTGGACCATTATCTTTCGGTCCATCATGTTGAACTTGGATCCGAGCAGTTCTGCGTTGACCCGGCTGTTAACGAAGATGAGTGTGGAATCGTGAGCCTCTACCAGGTCGTCTACGAGTGTAAGCCGCGCCGCAGCCTCGGGCGTAGTGTATAGTCGTCGGGCGAGGTCTCGATCCTCCTCTCCTGGTGCCGGATACTCCACCTTGTACCTGGTCAGCTTGTTCAGTGGAATCTGTACTGTCTTGACAGGCTGGTCGCCGCCGAGGAATAATGCGATCTCTTCGGGGTTTCCTACAGTAGCTGAGAGTCCCACCCTCTGGAAACCGTTGACGCAGATCTCTCTCAACCGTTCGAGACCGACGGTCAGTTGGACTCCTCTACGGTCGCCTGCCAGCTCGTGGATCTCATCGATTACTACGGATTTGACGTGACGAAGATGATCTCTCATGCGTTTGCCCGGCAGTACAGCTTGGAGGGTTTCCGGTGTTGTGATGAGAAGGTCGGGGGGCTTGACTGCCATTCGTCTTCTTTCTTTGGCCGGGGTATCCCCGTGTCGAACTTCGACCGAGAAGCCAAGCTTGCTGGACCATGATTGGAGTCGCTTGAGGAGGTCTCGGTTTAGCGCCCTGAGCGGTGTAACATAGATGAGCGAGATGCCTTGTCTGTCCGGATTCCGGATCATTGCATCGATTAACGGCAGTAGTGCTGCCTCGGTCTTGCCTGAACCCGTGGGGGCGATTATGAGGACGTTGTCGCCCTGGGCGATCAGGGGGATGGCTTCGACCTGTGGTGGGGTGGGTTTTGAGAGTCCTGTCTCCTGGAGCAGTCCTTTCAGTGAGGGAGAGAGGAAGGCGAAGGCTTCCAGGGCCATGGACTCCGCTAGTGAATGACAGAATTAATGTCTCGAAGATAAACTTCCTAGGCGACCAAAAGTGTCGTTCTTCGGACCCTTATTTCTTCTCTGTTATTTTCTTCAAAAAGTCCTTGTAGTCTGGGGCTTTCATGAGACTGGGCAGTTCGCTCTTCAGATCTGCCGGTTGGATTATTGTGATCCAGCCATCTCCGTACGGGTGTTTGTTGACCAGTTCGGGAGCATCAGAGAGAGTGTTGTTGACGTCGACAATTGTGCCTGAGATCGGGGAGAAGACGTCAGCGACGGCCTTTACCGATTCGACTGTCCCGAGGCTTTGCATATGGGTTACTTTAGCGCCTATTTTTGGAAGGTCGACGTAGACGATTTCGTGCAATGAGTTTTGAGCATAGTCCGTTACTCCTACTCTACATTTGTCTCCTTCTAGCCTGACCCACTCATGCTCTTTCGTATAGTAGACATCTTCCGGAACCTTGAACTCGCCTCTCATTGCAGATCTTCCAGAGATCTATGGGGCGTTACGATTCGGTATAAAGATTCCAAGAAGGATTCTCCGCGGCTTCCGGTTTTGTTCCATCCGCAGGAATCGATCGAACTAATCTTGAGATAAGCGCGCCCTTCTCAGACCTTAGCCTTGTATTTGGTTGACCAGTTTTGGGATTTCTGCCCAGCTTTCGACTCTGAACACTTGGCGTAGTTCTGGGACTGTCCTGTTCCAGGGTCGGCTGTATAGTATTCCCCACATTTTCGGGTTGCGTGAGATTAGGGGCATCAGTTCTGGAGCGTCGTCGATGTATACGTCGTAGTTGAGAAAGATCTTGTCCTTCCATCCAGGAACGCGTACGAACCGCTGATACGGTATCTTTTGCTCAGCGAGCCAGCTCTTTGCCGATTTGATGCTTTCTTTGCTGCGTCCTGTCACAACATCGATTTGTCCCGAGCGGGCTATCTTACGGACCTTTTCTGCCAGCCTAGGCTCCGTAGGCGGGATGGTTTCCCAGTCGTCCCATGCCTCGTCGAGGAATTGGAAGAACTGTTCTCTGCTAATCCCAAGCTTGCGCCAAGACGCCCAAGTATCTAGATCGGCAAGGTTGAGATTCGTGCCCAGAAACTCGTTGGCATGTTTGCACCATGCTTCCATTGTTTCAGCTAGGACCCCGTCGAGATCGACTGCGATTTTCAACCGCTCATATCGAGACCCTGGCAATGTATGATCTCATTGTGTGACGTGCGAGAGTCTTTAACCTTAGGCGAGATCCGGTTCGACATGCCGCGAGAGATGACCGTACTAGAGGGAATCAACTCTCTTCGGTCCGTCCGAAAATTCAAGTCTGACCCCATTCCTGAGGACAAGTTGAGGATCATCCTCGAGTCCGCGTCCAAGGCCGCGTCTGGTAGCAATACTCAGCCATGGGAGTTCGTCGTGGTTCGTGATGCGAGGATGAAAGCGCGTCTCAAGGAACCGATGCTGAGAACATGGCTCGAAAAGCTTGCGGCTGGTTCGGGAATGTCTCAGCGTATGCGTGATGTCTATGACGATGCAACTGAGATGCTTCGGAACACTGACAATGTGCCCGTGATAATCTACTGCTGCATTGACATCGATCGTGTTGGGAAGAGTGAGGAGGTCCGGTACGCAAGCATCTATCCTGCAGTCCAGAACCTTATGCTTGCAGCCCACGCGCTAGGTCTCGCAACCTGCCTGACTGTTCACGGGTCAACACCAACTCGTGGAGAGCCCGAGGTCAAGAAGCTACTTGAAATTCCGGAACACGTTAAGATCGCATGCCTTGTCTATCTAGGCTATCCAGCTGTTAGACTCGGTCATCCCAAGAGAAAGCCAATTGAGAAATTCACACACCACGACCACTGGTAAGTCGCACCTTAATCGGGTTCCTTTCTAGCTTCTAAGCCCAAAGAGAAGCCAGATCGGGAATCTGGGACACCGTCAAATTCTCGCCTCCAAATTGTTCAGGAACTGACCTAAATTACACGTTAACTCGCTCTTTGATCAAAGCCCAAACCCTGCCCTGAATCGCAATATTCGCCCATTACCAATGCCAGACAGAAAATCTTCCCATCAAAAAATAGGGGGGTATTGCACAGAACATCTCACGACGCAAGTCCGGCTATCCAGAGAGAGTGTCGCCAGGCTCGGTTTCAGAAGAGCTCTTAACCGCTTTCCGCCATTCTCTCGCCTTGTCCCCAAGCCTGCGAAGCAGCTTATCCTCTTCACGAGTGAGAAGTTCGCCTTTGCCAATCTTACTTCTTAGCGAGGATATCGTCATCTCATCCTCCTCTACCGGATATCCTGACTCTTCGATAGAATGGAGAAGCGACCTCGCCTGGTCATCCACCTTTCCCACATTCTGTCTCTCCGCTCTTCCACCCTCTACGGTTATCTTGCTTGGCACGGTTGAGATCGGTTTGAATGCGAGAATATCCGTGATAGCGCCTGTACGTTCTCCCAGGTTCTTGAGAGATGGCGCTACTTTCATTCCGATCGATACGCTATCAGGATCCTCCGCAGCAAGCAAGTGGATTATTCCTCCCTTGACGCCTTCAAACTTCACGAGGCCCACTGTTACGGGCGAGTCGGTGTCAGAACCTGATCTGTTCCTATTGACACAAGTGAAACTGTAGACATAACCTGGCTTGTCGATTGGAAACTGGTCTTTCATCTCGATGAAACAGTCGGGGCAGTACATTCTGGCCGGAATGTAAGTGCTCTTGCACTTTGAGCATTTCGAGACTAGAAAGCGACCGTTATCCCGGAGTTCACGTCGAAACTCCTCCCCTGCAACCCCTGCAGTGTAGTGGTATTCCAGAGGTATGCTGTCCGTCCAGTGCCGAGCTTGACCGGGTTGAGCGAGTTTCTCTAAAATTGGCATGTCTTACTAGTCTCCTATCGGTTTGAAGTAGCGGATATCTGTGATCGCTCCTTGCCGCTCGCTGGATGATTTCCATACTGCTTTGACTTTCATGCCTACTTTGATCTTTGAGGGCTCAACTTCTCCTAGGTTGTGGAGGATTCCCATTCCAGGAGTCGCGCGGTCGAGATCGACGACAGCGACGAGTATTGGTGTTTTTAATCGTCGTGCATCAGTTCCGACGTGCGATATGGAGTAGGTGTTGACGGTACCTGTGTCTTTGACTTGGATCCATTCGTCCGTAGGCCGGAAGCATTGCTCGCAGTACATTCGCGGTGGTACAAGGATCCGTTCGCATCTCATGCATTTCCTAGCGATTATCCTCCCCTCTTTCAATTCGGCTAAGAAGCGGCTGATTGCGACGCCTGCAGCCCAGCTGTACTTGGGCTCAAACTTGTAGACAACATCGAGGTACTTTCCTTCCCTCACATCCTCCGGAGTAATTTCGTGGCCCGGATAACTCGTAATCTTCTGGGACATATTCATCTTCCTCCTTTAAGACCTCATTACCGCAACAGTTCCAACTTGCATAAGGTCACCCCAGGCCTGAGCGAGACCAGTCCGAGCGTCCTTCTTCACCTGTCGCTTGCCCGCTTCTCCCCGAAGCTGCCAAAATACTTCGCAGATCTTCATCATCCCAGCCGCCGCGATAGGATTACCAACACCCAACAGCCCACCGGAAGGACAGACAGGTAGATCACCGTCCCGCTGCGTAACACCGTCAACGGCCATCTGGGGAGCTTCCCCCTTTCCTGCCAATTGCAATCCTTCCATGTGGTGGAGTTCCTTGTAGTCGAACGGGTCGTATACTTCTGCGATATCGATCTCTTTCCTGGGCTTCTTGATCCCCGCCATTTTATAGGCCATCCATGCAGCCTTCTCAACATATTCTGGATAGGCCAAGTCACGGTTCGTCCAGTGTGTTGAATCAAGCGTCCAACCAACACCGTCCAGCCAGACAGGCTGATCTGTCAGCTTCTTTGCAACTTTCTCGGAAGCAAGCACCACCGCAGCAGCACCGTCGCTGGGAGGACTCACGTCCAATCGTTTGACGGGCCAGCAGATCGGCTCGGAATTCATGACATCCTCGACAGTAATCTTGGCCCCTAGCTGAGCACAAGGATGATCAACAGCGTTCCCCTTGTTCTTCACGGCAACGCTCGCGATCTCCTCTTCCTTGATTCCATACTTGTGCATATACCGTCTCATCTCCAACGAGAAAATCCACAGCAACGTCGTGCCGAGCGGCCTCTCCAGGATCTGATCGAAGATGCTCCAGAACGCATACTGAGGATGAGGGTGCAAAGGTGACATCTTCTCTTCGGCTACACAGAGACAAGTATCGTACATTCCTGAGGCAACGTTCCACCATCCGCCGATAGGGGTGAAGACTCCGGTTCCCCCTCCAACGTAGACACGCTGGTTGGGCTTGCCGATCCCGCCAGTCCCGTCTAGAAGATATTCTCCCTTCATGTGCATCCCGTCAAACGCATCGGGAGCCGATCCAGATACCACTGATTGGATATCCTTCAGCTCAAGCCCTGCAGAGTCGAGAGCCATTCTCGTCGCTTCAAACGAAAGCTCCTTCGGGCTTTCCAGCATTCGGCGACGGAACAATGTCATACCCGCTCCAACAATTGCTACACGATTCTTCATCCCTAGATACCTCCTAGTTTCCTAACACCGCTGCGGCACCTGTGGCCGTGGGTATTCCTCTCCAGCTCTGAACGACCGCTTTCTTCACCCTTGGAATCTGCAAGCGTCCCGCCTGCCCCCTGAGTTGAAGAACAGCCTCAAGCACTCTGTGAAGACCAGTTGCCTCCAACAGGTGTCCAACCCCAAGGGACCCGCCTGACGCGTTTACAGGCAAGCGACCATCTCTGTCGAAAGTGCCTGACTCGACCATCTTACCAGCTTTGCCTTTCCCGGCAAGTTTGAGGGCTTCGAGGCTCTGAAGTTCCTTGTAGGAATAAGTATCATCTACCTCAGCGAGGTCAAAGTAGGTCGTAGGATTTCGTATTCCTGCCATTTTGTATGCGCGAGCTGCTGACTGTTCCACGTACACCGCTTTCGCCATATCTCGATCCTCTATCCACGGCGTATCAGAACTCCAACCGATACCGCTTATCGAGACAGTATGGTCACCGAGCTTCTTGGCCTTCTGAGCCGACGCTAACACGAACACGATGCTCCCATCGATAGTCTTGCTCGATTCCAATTCGGTAAGTGGGGAAGCCGCAACTTTCGAGCTGAGCACTGCCCTCTTATCCAAATTTGCTCCGTGTACTCCGCGAGGGTTCAGCAGCGCGTTTTTCTTGTTCTTCACGGCAACCTGCGCGCAGTGATCTCGCTTTGTTCCAGTGTCCTTCAAGTAGCGAGTCATTTCCATCCCAGCGACAAATCTCGGGTCGGCGTTAACATGGTGATTGTAGATCGGGTCTAGCGCGAAGCTCGAGATCTCGTCCGGGTTCAGAACATCTGAGATCTTGCTGTGAGACTCCACAACTGCCACATCTGCGATTCCAGACATAATGTGCATACAGGCCGTTGCTAGGCCAACAATTCCATCTGATGATATAGTGCACAATGGCTTGAGGACAGCCCCGAGCTGGTCGGGCATGTACTCGTCAGTTATGCTGATGCCCTCCCAAAAATCCTCAGTACAACAGATGAAACTCTGAACGTCTTTTCGAGGGTCTATCCCCGCGTCCTCATAGGCGCGGCTTGCGGCTTCAAACATTAGCTCTCGGGTTGAGAGTCCAGGAGTCATCGAGTCGAAGCCCGAATATCCGACTCCGACAATTCCTACACGTAGAGGCAAGAATCGATCGGAAGCGACGGCACGAACGCGTTTACTATAAGACTTCCTCGAATTAAATGCTCACTGCAGTGGCGGAGGTGGGGCCGATGATGAAGCAGGCACTTGCTGTGGGGGCGAGGGTTGCGGAGACCTGGCTCTAGGCGTTCCACACGTCGTGCAGAAGTTTTCTGTTGGACTGAGAGGCTTTCCACAAGCTCCACAATAGGCCGCGGGTATTCCAATCGGGTAAGGCAGAGTAGTTGGCATGGCGGCTCGGCGAGCATGTTCTCTCTTCAAGGCCACGAGTACAACTGTGATGGCGACAGTAATTGGAGGCAGGATTATCGTAAGAAGTTCTGCAATGCTGAAGACAGGGATCGAGATGTTGACTGGTCCTAGAACACTGGTACTAACGACAGACCGTACTCCATAGGGTACTGTAACGCGCAGGTTGTAGCTGCCTGGTGGCAATTGTGCAAGAGTAGCGTTCCCTTCAGGGCCGGTTTTTACCGTCTGATTTGTCGAGTCAGGGAGGAACGTGAGAACGGTCGCTCCGCTAACGGGCAGAGAGTAGAATCGACCGACTACTCGGACGGGAATTGAGAAGACATTTCCCTGGATTGTCTGGCTTGACGCCGCGCTCGAGACTAGAGTGTTGTTTACAACGTTGACGCCGTGCCAGTATGCGTAACTGATCGTATAAGTGCCGCTACTCGATTGAGGGATGCTCTGAGACATGTAGTGAGTATAGTAGATGACATTGCCGGTGCCTGGGTCTCGTAGCGAAATCCAATCTGGCGTGAAAGGGCTCCCATTGCGATCAATGAAGTTGAAGGAGGTAATGGTGGGAAATCCTGATGTGGGCCAGAGTGGTGTAGAGGGAGGGATCTGTCCAACTACCTTTTGATCCGCGGGAATATTGCTTCCAGCGAGGAAGTCGTTGTCAATCGATTCGACCTCAACCACCCCATAGGGATTCAGGAGGTTTGATTGACTGCTGTACCCGAAGCAGCAGTGGCTTACCCCGGTTGGCATTTGGTGCCATGGACCTGCCTGGCGTATTTCTAGATCTTTGAACTCGGCAGGGCCGATTATGTCTTTGTTGTCCGAGGCCTGGGCTACTTCCGCGATTCCCGCTGGAGCCTGGTTGCCTGAGCTAGTTGCTCCTGCTCCAAGATAGTTTCTTTCCGATGGAAGAGGTGATTTTCCGAGTAGATTGCCATCCATGTAGAAGGACCAGACGCCATTGCCGGTGTGGGTCATTGAGTATGTGTGCCAGGACCCTATTGGTCCGGCTGACCCTTCAGGGCCGATTATGGGCGGACAGTCACAATTAGGGGTGTTGAAGGTTTCGAAGAACCAGGCGCAACAGTACGGTTGGCCAGTAGTGCTTAGTCCGTTAAGATATCCTACTTGGACGAAACCTCCGGTGGAGAGTAGGGATCCTACCCAGTAAGAATGCGCGTCGTTCCGAACCTGGTCATAGACCGTTCTCATTGTAATGTTCGCGCTGTCAACATTGTAACTGTTGTTGTCACCAATGGCTCCGATCTGGAACCAGTAATAGCTTCCAAGAGCAAAGGTGGTGGTTTGGAGTGGTGCTTGCCTAATTGGTTGAGGGACGAGAGCCGAGTTGGAATTGACAGTCCACGGGTTATGGCCGAGAACCATTAGAGACTGGAGGCCGGCGACGCTAATGATGGCTAGGGTAATCCAAAAGGTCCTTGTCCTCATCGCAGCTCCTTCACCGGTGGTCTTAGAGGCCTCGCGATTTTAGGAGCGTGGAACTCTCCCTCGTTGCTCTTGATCAAGATTTAGTTCTCGGCTAAGGTATAAACCGGAGCTTCCAAAAAAGGAATCTCCTAGAGGCTAATCGCTTGGGGTTCTTCGGAAACGAGCAGAAAGAACTCATTCAGATGATGTATGGGTCCAGCTCCGAGGACTATCTTCTCCTTCTAGACTCTCTCGGGGATTTTATCGAGAAAGAGATCGAGCCTACTGCACGAGAGATCGACGTGAACGCTCAGTTTCCACGCGAGAACATTGCCAAAATGTTCGAACAGGGCTTCACAAGCATGGGCTTTCCCAAAGAGTACGGAGGCCTTGAGCTTCCTTGGCCAGTCTACGTTGCCGCCATGGAGATGGTTGGCAAGGCTTGTGCCAGCACTGCCCTCTCTCTGGCGATTCATGGAACCTGTTGCGAAGGAGTTCGCCAGTTCAGTAATCCAGAGCAGAAGAAGCAGTTCCTTCCCGGGATGATCAGCGGAAAATCGTTTGCCGCGTTTTCCCTAACCGAGCCAGGTGCGGGATCGGACGCGCGAAATATGCAAACGCAGGCCCGGTTGGACGGCAATGAATGGGTAGTTAACGGAACGAAAATGTTCACTACGAACGGTGGCTACTGTGACCTGTATTTTCTCTTCGCTAAGACAGCCAAAGGTCCTTCAGCATTTCTGGTCGATTCGAAGAAGGCGAAGTCAAGCAAGGACATTGAGAAGCTAGGCGTGAGAGGATCAGTGACTTCAGAGGTCGTGTTCGAAAACGCAAAGATTCCGAAAGAGAACCTTGTGGGAACGGAGGGAGAAGGATTCGAGTATGCAAAGAGGATGCTATGGGGTGGACGTGTGACTATTGGAGCGCTGACAACCGGAATTGCTCACGCCGCCTTCCAGAAAGCTGTGAAATACAGCAAGGAGAGGAGTGCATTTGGGAAAACGATATCCGAGTTCGAGATGACCCAAGCCAAGCTCGCTGACATGTTGACGATGATTAACGCGTCCCGGATGATGGTTTACCGTGCTGCGCATCTCAAGAGTCAGGGACAGCCGTTCGAGTCAGAAGCTGCTCAAGGCAAACTGTTGGCCACCGAGAGTGCGCTGAAGGTGTGCGATGAGGCAATTCAGATCTTTGGAGGTTATGGGTATGCGGACGAGTTTGATGTTCACCGTCACTGGCGGGACGCGAGACTGATGACGGTGGGCGAGGGGACCTCGGAGATCATGAGGCTGATTATCTCGAAGAATATACTTCATCCCTAGTAAGGTCACAACTTCTTCTCGTAGAGGCTAGCTTTCCAGCCAGGTGTCTCAGTGTCTCTAACGTGGATGAATCCGACTTTCTGGTAGTATTCGCGGATAGTCTTGTTGCTAGCGAGACAGTCAAGCCGCAAGTATCTCTTTCCTTCGGCTCTCGCTTTGGCCTCAGCCCATTGTATCATTCGAAGTCCGAGATGTTGACCGCTGTAGGAGCGTTTGATGGCGAGCTTGTGAACGTACCCGGCATCCGGTGGGAGGTCGCCCCAGAACTTCTTGTCGTTCCATTGGAGGGTGATTGTCCCCACGGTCGCCTCTATCGCCTTCACAACGTATACCTCGCCTCGCTCAATATTGTCCTTGATTGTCTGCCGGAAACCCGGGCTGGGCCGCCACTGACTCTCAAGCCCCTTTGAAGATAACCATCGAGAGGCTTCCTCCAGAATTTCCAGAACCGTATCAAGATCGCCTTGGTGCGCTCGGATTATCCTGACATCCGATCCAACGTTGACCAAATAGCTGGCCCTATCTTCAACCCTTGCCTTCGTAAGATTTGGACGTTACCAGCACTTCGACCGACACGAGATACTCCTGAGACCTGCGCGTCGAGAGGCCGGGCTTTGTGTTACCTGATTCCCATTGTGAGGGTTAGGCTCTGGCTATCATAGGCCTTGCCAATGGCCCTAGCGACCCAACCATGAAGGTCAAGCACAAAGCCAAGGCGAAGACAAGATCGAAACCTAAGACCAGAGCCAAATCCAAGACGAGCCGAACAACCCGGGCAAGGACGGCCACGATGCCAACCCCGATTACAACGCCAAACCTGAGCCCCGATTTCAAGACCTGTGAAGAGGTAGAAGTTGGAGATATCGGCGGCTTCGGAATCACCAGCGAGGAACGGATGGAACGAGAGACCCGATGCTCTCAGCGCGCAATACAGTTCTGCAAGAGCTGTGCTAGGAACCTATGCAATACTCATTACGACCTCCTTCACAAAGACCACGACAATATCGTCCGCCACGATTCAGGGCCGAGCCCAGTTCAAATGTAGGCGTATGGTGGGACACCCGTCCCATCTTCTCCTTTTTTTTCGGAACAATTGGGGTCTTCATGTTTCAAGCCAAATCATCGAAATGAAGCGCGATTGTGCCCTAGTCTCCCTCATCAAGGCCGAACTCGCTTGAATGGCTGTGTGTCCACGGTTGCTTCCCGCATCCTCTTGATACAGTCGAAATAGGCTTCAATTGGGAAAAATGGATTCGTTTCAGCCGAATTGTGGGTAAGATCCTGAGCGCACCGATTGTCTTGGACGTCCTTTCGGGAACGGAAGCTTATTACTCGGTACGTCCAACCGGCCTTCAGCTATTACCTAACATTTCCCGAAAAAAAGGTGGAAAACAGCCTATGAGAACACTTATCGTTGGAGCGGGACGAATTGGAATGCACCTAATTGGCTACTTATCTTCGAGTGATGAGAACCAGCTTACGGTTATCGAGAAGGAAGGAGAACGATGCAAGGACGTCGCCGACAAGTACGACGCGATCATTCTAAACGAAGACGGGTCGAAGCTGGATATTCTGAAGAAAGCAGACGCATCTCAAGCCGACCTGTTGCTCGTAGCTACGGATGATGATCGAGTGAACCTCGCCACTACCAGAGCTGCGAAGAAGGAGTTCGGCATTCCCCGGGTCATTGCGGTTGCTAACAGTCCCAAGAGCAAGACACGGCTTATGCAAGCAGGAGCCGACGTGGTTATCTGTCCTGTTGACCTAGCCCTACGCGACTTTGAGAACGTACTCTCGAAAGATCACTCTATTACACTCATGTATCGGTCTGCTGAGAACCTGCGGGTGGCTGAAGCTGTTATCCCATTGAACGCGTCGCTCATAGGCAAGAAAATTCACGAGATACAGCTACCCGAAAAGTGCAGGGTCGGTCTCGTGTGCCGGGACAACGGCTTCGTATTCCCTGAACCTGAGCTTGAATTGAAATCGGGCGACAAGGTCTTGCTTTTAGGCGACGCACCCTCAGTGGCACGAACCGTGGAACTCCTAAGGTCGAGTGAATCAGCTTAGGCTCGATCATAACGAAGGTCTTGCCCGGTTACTTTGGCTATTCCAACCATCTACGACCTTTTGACTAGCAACTTCGCGATCAGTCTCCTCCAAGTCGTCGTAACCCTCCTCATCACCTTCTTGGTCGTGCGTTTTTACCGGATCATTATTCAGAGAGCGGCAGGGTCCGTTCCTTCCGGTCTCGTAGCCAGCCTTCAGCAGATCGGGTCTTGGGCTATCTGGATTCTCGGAATAATCATCGTCCTCAGCCAACTCGCTGTAGCGATCAATGTGCTCCTTCTCATATTGTTCCTTGGAGGGGCTGCGATAATCGTCGCTTACAGGAATATTCTCACTGACATGGCCGCGTCCCAGTTCATCTCCACCTACCAATCGTTCAAAGTGGGAGAGTGGATAGAAATCCAGGACTATTATGGCAGGGTTGTTGAGAGAAACCTGATCCAGACGAAGATTCTGACCCCGGACAACGAGATCGTTATAGTCCCGAATTCGACTTTGTTGAAGAGGTCCGTTGTAAACAGAAGCCGGTCCGGTGGCTTGCGGGTCCAGATTCCAGTGACTGTCGACAGCAAGTTTGACCTGAAAAACGTGGAGAAGATCCTCCTGGAAATTGGCCAGGAGCTGAAGACTGATCTTGTTCCTGACGCTCCTCCCCAGGTGAGAGTCACAGAGGTTACATCCCAGCAAGCTCACCTCGTCCTTATGCTCCGAGTAACTAATCCGGCCAAGCGTGATCAGCTCATCTCAGATGTTCAAGAGAAATTCTACGAACTCCTTCCTGAACTCGACGCTCGAAAGTAGCCATTGAACGTTAAGCCATATTAGCCCGAGGTTTCGGGAACCCGTTTCTGTAACTCACGAAATCGTAGAGGACATTCTTCCTTGACCCCGCTCCCTGAGAAGCCTGCGCGACAGAAGGGACTGAAGAGAACTATTGGAATTGGCGGGTTGTTCTCCATTGGATATGCTGACGTTGGAGCCGGGATATATCTTGCCCTGAGCTTGGTTGCGTTACATGCAGGTTACGCCACTCCGATAGCAATCGGAATTGCGGCTATCGCCTATTTTCTGACAGGACTCACCTACGCGGAATTATCTTCAACGTATCCCACCGCGGGAGGGTCAGCGGCATTCGGCCGAGCAGCATTTGGAGACACCGTGAGTTTCCTCGCGGGGTGGATGCTCTGCTTGGACTATGTCGTCACCGCGGCAATCTTCTCCATCCCAGCTATCGGCTACCTATCCTATTTCACGCCGCTCCTCAAAGAGCCTATCTGGCTGGGTACAGGAGCGATCGTCCTCCTGGTCAGTCTTCTTCTTCTAAACGTAGTCGGAATCAAAGAGTCCGCGAATTTCACCTTCGGGCTTAGCATTCTCAGCCTGCTCAGCGAGATCGCGCTCATCATTCTCGGCCTCGCGCTGGTGATACCTAACGGCAGCCTCTTCCACTGGCCTCAAACGTTCAACCTCGGCACCATGCCCACGTGGTCCCAGCTCATTCAAGGGATAACCCTGGCCATGGTCTCCTATCTTGGAATAGAAGCGCTGGCCCAGGCAGCAGAGGAAACGAAGATTGCGGGAAAGACTATTCCTCGAGCAACGATGCTGACTCTAGTAATTGTAATTGCACTCTATCTCGCAATTTCCTTGGTTGCGGTCAATGTGGTTCCGCCGACAATTTTGTCGAGCACATGGAAGAACGATCCTCTCTCAGGAGTTGCAAGTAATCTACCTGGAACGGGTGCACTCATCACGGGTTGGATCGCGCTATTGGGAAGTGCCATCAGCATTATTGGGGCGAACGCTGGGATCATCGGGTCTTCGAGAACTCTCTTCGCGCTGTCTCGATACAGGCTACTTCCAAGACGATTCGGTCAGATACATCCTAAGTTCAGAACTCCTTACATCGCCGTAATGACTTTCGGCATCGGGAGCATACTTTTGGTCCTATTCAGCACATTCGTCTATCTAACCGGCGGCGAGGACCCTCTCGTCTTACTGGGAAGCCTCTACAATGTAGGAGCTCTTGTCGCATATGTCTCCGCGCATGCGAGTCTCATTGTCACCCGCAACACCGACAGACCGAGATTCAGACCCTTCAGGGTGCCGCTTACGCTCCGTTTCAAGAAGAAAACTGGAGTGCTGGAACTTCCTATCTTACCGCTGGTCGGATTGTTGGCCACCAGCGCGATATGGGTGGCGGTGATTGTGACGCACGAGTTGGGGAGGGAACTGGGCATTGTTTGGGTCGTTATGGGAATGGGATTGTACATCTACTTTAGACGGAAGAATCGCTTGCCCCTCCGCGGACGTGCGCCTCCGGAGCCCCGGGAAGTGTCTAGCCCTGGGAAAGGAGAAATGCCTATTCTGTCTCCTTGAGCCTTTTCTCTATGAAGTCTAACTGTTTTGTAAGGAACTTCTTGTATGTTCTGAGAAGCTTCACCTGCTGAGGCTTCGTCTGCTTGTCGATTGTGGTCATGGTCCGACGGAAAGTCTCAACAGTCTCTTCTAGTCCGGCTGACACTTTTGGACCCGTGTCTTGCACGAATTTCTCTGTAGAAGTTTTGAGTGTCTTGCTTGCAGCAACTAGGTCCCTGCTCAATTGTTGGAGGTCTTTTCGCATGGCCTCGAGGGCTTCCTTAGCCTCGCGGCGCACTTCATCTCGCCTATTCTTCTTTTCTGACATCTCTGACTCTGAGAATTGGCATCTGAAGATAAAGCTTCGAATTTGAACGGTTTTATCTGAATTCATATTAGACTCGTGGTTGGGCTGCGGAGCATGAAAGGGGTTCGGGACAAGGTTTACTCAGCGTGGAAAGAGGGGAAACCTCCTAGCCCTGCGATCGGGACGCTGGGGATTAGAGTTCGCAGCATAGAAGAGAGCAGAACGGTCCTCGAAATGGACGTGGACGAGCATTTGCACAACTTGTCCGGGACGATGCATGGGGGAGTCATGGTGGATATTGCGGATGCTGCGATGGGGATTGCGGTGGCGTCGACCCTGAAGCCCGATGAAGATATGACTACTATCGAGTTGAAGATGAGTTTCATGCGCCCTCACGTCAAGGGGCGGTTGGTTGCGGAGGGGACGATTGCCAAGAGGGGCCGGCGTATCGCCTTCACCGAGGCCGTTCTCACGAACGTGAAGAAGGAGATCGTAGCGAAGTGTAGCGGGACGTGGCTAATAATGCCCGCTTAGCTTGGCCTTGCCATGTCGTCAAAGCGTCCTGTTGAACTCGGTAGAGACGCGAGGCTCTTCCTCCTCTTCCTATCAGAAATCAATCTTGTAATGGGGGCTCTGTTCTTTGTCTATCCGAGCCTGGTGATCGGTCTATGGCCTTGGACTGTGAAGGCGTTGGCGGTACGGTTCATCGGCGCGATATTCCTAGCGATTGCGTTTGGCTGCTGGTCCGCTCTCAGAGCTAAGATCTGGCAGAGAGCGAAGATTCTCGTGCTAGTCGGAGGAACGTTCTTCGGAATCACATCGATCGTCGCGATCGTCCTCGCGGCCTCACAAGGTGGCGGATACGTTATCTCCGGTTGGACGGGATATTTCCTCGTCGCAAGTCTCGGAAATTTCTACCTGTTGAACCGATATGGTTGGCCCCGGAAGCCTCAAGATAGATTGAGTGCTGGCCGACCTTGGAAGACCGCCCGTTGGTTCTTCCGGATACAAACTGTCGTTGTCGGGGTGTTCGGCATCATGATGCTCTTGCTACCGGATGTCGCCCAGCGCGAGTTTTGGCCTTGGCTGGTAGCAACACCTACTCTGCAAATGTTCGCAGGCTTGTTCTTGGCCACTTGTCTCGCAACTGGTTGGGCCTCGTTGCAGACGGATATCGGTAGGGTCAGGGTTTTACTGCCTCTGGACGTGATCTTTCCAAGCCTCGCACTGTTGGCTGTGGGGATCCACTGGGATGTAATATTAAGCCAAAGCCCCAGTGCGCTAGTGACCGGAGTGTGGGTCTTCATCTACGCTTTCGTAGCAGTAGGTTCTGCTTACCTCTACTTCTACTCTAGAAAAATAGTGATGTAATTTAGAAGAATGCCTGATCTCGGCAAACGAGATCTACTCACGAAAAGTCTACTGAGAACAAGAAGCTAACGGGGCCGC
The DNA here is from genome assembly GCA_005883075.1 of Candidatus Bathyarchaeota archaeon. Classification (GTDB taxonomy): domain Archaea; phylum Thermoproteota; class Bathyarchaeia; order 40CM-2-53-6; family 40CM-2-53-6; genus 40CM-2-53-6. The sequence continues at coordinate 72,266 of VBAX01000047.1, forward strand.
GACGCGGATGGTCCCGTGGACGGGCGCTTCGCGTTCAAACTCTTGATCTAAATATCCCGATCGCCATTGTCGTAGCAGTTGGAAAATGGCATCGCAAGTACCGTTGCTTACGCTAGCGAAATTCCTGGTCCTGATCGGAGGCGTCGTTCTCTTGGTCGGGGGAATATTGCAGGCTATTGACGTGAGACTAATGGATTTCGGTACCAACTTGGCCCGATTAGGAAGTTTCACAGGGATAGTCGTAGGAATCCTCGTAGGAATATTGGCACTAGTTGGATCAAGGGAGGTTGCCAATCCGGCATGGAGCCTCATCCTTCTAATACTCGGCTTATTCGTTGGAAGCCTCGGCGGCATACTGGTCTTCATCGGAGGGCTGATCGGCCTCGTCGCCCACTACGTGAAGGTCTAACGAGCCGATAGGTTCGAAAAACGAGGGTAAGATGTTGGAGATAGAAGTATACAATTGCGGTTGCAAGGTCCGCATCTATGCGGTGGAGTTCGGGGAGTCAAAGAACGACCTCACAGAGCGACCTAGCGTTATTTCAGATTACAGCCCTTGTTCCAAGCACCGGAATGCGCGTAGGATTCCGCCTCAAGAGGCTCGCCTCTTGAAGGTAAGGGGCGAACATGAGGCCTTTCTGAACGAGTAAAGACCCGCTTTCATTAGTGATTCACTCTTATTATTCGGTCGATGGCGCGGACCCTAGTTCTTTTTCCTATGCAGTAGATAGAGCGCTCCGAGTAGAACGGATACTGAAACAGCTCCGAATAGGATTGGGTTCGAGGACGCAAGTTGAAAGCCGACCTGAACTGCTGGGCTCTCTGTGACCCCTCTCAAGTACGGTATTTCGTAGGCTCCTGTAACATATCCGTATAGCCACACAGCTGCGAATCCTCCCAGAAAGATTACGAGTGCACCACGAGCGGAACCTCGATTTCGGGGTCTGGCCTCGACAGCAGTCGCGTTAGGTCCCTGGAACTGGGCTGCCTCTTCCGTCTCAGGAGCGGTTTCTTCGGGCTCTTGTGGGTGTGCGTGTTTGGTCAGACTGGTCAAAATATCATCCCTCGTAACGTTGGCCGCTCGAGGTATGGAAGAACCCTCAGGTCGCTTGCTCTGGCCGGAAAAACTGAACCGGTGTCGTGGCCTCGGGGGTTTCTTCGAATCTGACCCCAAAGTTTGCTTTCCCCCATTATTCCATAGGCTTCGTTCGATTTGGGTGTAGACGTACTGTCGAGCCTCGGGCCTCGGACAGAGGTAACCTCTCGGTGCACATCACATAGAGTGGTCCGCTTTGGGACTCTCATGTTCAGAAAAATTGACGGTTCGGGCCGATTTCATGTTCTGTTCAATAGTGAAGAACATGAAACCCGTTAAATCCATGTCCTGTGGAGTTGGTGGTCTAGCAATGTCCAAACTAGGCGCGGTAAACTTTCCCAGGATCAACATGATTTCCCTTCTAGCCGGAGCTCTCGCGCTTGCCAGCGTCTTTCTTCCCTGGTGGGGTATAGACGCATCCGGCTTCGGTTCCTCCGTCTCCTCCCGCTGGACTCTCTGGAACGGACCCTCAACGGACAGTATCTTTAGAGGTTCAACGCAGCCATATCCGACCTTGACCTCAGCAAGCCCGATAATCGGGGCCCTAGTAGTAATCTCCGGTCTTCTGGCTATTGCGGGAAGTTTCACTTGGAATATTCGGCCTCTGATTGGGAGCTTCATACTCAGCGTTCTGACGCCTATCGTGTATCTGGGAGTGGTCAGCTATTCTGTCACGAACTCCTGCGGTGGCCAGTCGAACTGTCTGAGCGGACCCTTCGGTACAGAAACTGTTTTCGGAATTACTCTGAACTGGGGCTTCCAATTAGGCTTCTATCTCTACCTTTTTGCTGGAGCTCTGACGCTGGTCGGGCTGGGCTTCCATCGAATCTTTCACAAGACAACTTCAACACTCGAGGCTTCCCAAGTTTCCGCGGGCCCGAGCTAGGCTCAGGTCCAAGTTGCGAGGCCCATTGTCGTCGGGCCGGAGTATGTTCTAAATTGGGGGAATTACCTGGTACCATTGAACCGGTGTTAGTCCTCTGTCAGCGACACATGCCGATGCCCAAGTTTTGGTTTTCTTAGGTACGGGTGGCGCAGATTGTACTCCCCGAGTTGGATGTTTGTGCGACATATGCACGGAAGCTCGTCGAAAGAAGGGAAGATATGCTCGTAACGGGCCTGGTGTTTTCTTTACCGGTATCGATTTGCTTCTTGATACTCCGGAAGACGTCGCCCACAGTCTGGAAAGGGAGGATATTCATCACGTGTCCCATCTGCTCTACCGTCACTGGCATCCGGATCATACGATGGGTCGCCGGGTTCTAGAACAGCTCAATCTGAACCTTCGAAAGAGAACGAAAACGATCACTGACGTGTGGCTACCGTCATGAGTCCGCGAGGACTTTCGAAAAATGCTTGGTCTGGAGGATCATTTCCAGTTCTTTGTGAAGATGGGGATTGTGCGGATTCACGAGTTCGAGGAGGGTGAAGCGGTCAAGCTTGGCGAGGCAACCGTGAAGGCTTTTCGTATGGCTCAGCCGGGTCTCGCTTCGTATCTAGTTCAACAGGGTGGGAAACGGGTCGTGCTCGCTCTCGACGAGATTAAGGATTGGGATCCTGGGAGTGAGCTGTTGGAGCCAGATGTACTGGTCCTCGAGACTGGCTGGTTTGAACAAGATAAGGAGGGCGAGCAGATCATCCCAACTGATCACTGGATTCGCAAGTCAGAAGCTTCTTTCGAAGAGACCCTCGAACTCGTCGAGAAAATCAATCCAAGATTGGCGATTGCAACGCACATTGAAGAGTTGAACGGGCGCTCTTACGTTGACTATCTTGAACTTGAGAAGGGGTTCAAGAAATACAGGTTGCGCTTTGCGTATGATGGGTTTCGAGTCTCCCTCTGAAGATAGTCGCGAGGTTTGAATCTCGACATCCAAGCTCGAGCGAAAAGTAGGCTCAGGGCTGGGAATGTTAACATAACGCCTGCGAGTTTGGGATGCCATGTCTGGACAGAGGACTCTCTCCCTTGCGACAAGAGAGTTCGATCCCACCGACTATGCGAGGCTGGCTGAGATTTACAATGCGAACTATCCAGACTATCCTCGTAGTGTCGGCGAGTGGCGTTCTAGGGATGAGAGCTTGGACAGGTCGAAGTACTATCTGCAAAGATACTCCTTTCTCGAGAATGATGTGATTGTCGGATTCGGGGTTGTGTCGCATGTTACTGACATGTTTCATCCGCGCAAGTTCTGGGTCGAGATACTTGTCGATCCACTATCGCAGGGAAGAGGAATTGGGGCCGCGATCTATGAGAGACTAGGTGGCGAACTGAGCAAACTGAACGCTGTTACGGCCTGGGCTGGAGGCAGAGAAGATCTGCCGAGACTCACCGGTTTCTATCAGCGGCGAGGTTTCATGGAGAAGCAGATTGCGTGGGAGTCACGTCTTGACGTGTCCAGTGTGGACTTTGAGCAATTCCGAGAGTATCCTGAGACGGTGCAGAGGCAGGGAATCACACTTACGACTCTCGCTGAAGCGCGGAGGGAAGGTCAAGATTCACTGAAGAAGCTTCACGAGCTTGTCCAGATTATCTCTGCTGACATGCCAAGTATAGCGTCTTTCACGCCGACCTCGTACGAACAGTGGGAGGCGTTCGAGCTCAAGAATCCGAATCTCCTGCCTGAGGGTTACATGATAGCGAAGGACGGTTCCAACTATGTTGGACTCAGCACCGTCTGGCGCATCGATAAGGAGCCGAGAGGCCTCGTCCAGGGAAACACGGGTGTCAGGCGTGAATATCGTGGTAGGGGAATAGCAATCGCGTTGAAGCTGGGAGTCATCGATTTCGCGAGACGGAACGGGTACGAGAAGGTGAAGACATGGAACGCATCCGATAATGCACCTATGCTAGCGGTCAACACAAAGCTCGGCTTCAAGCGAGAAGTTGGCTGGATAATGCTGGAAAAGAACCTCGCCTGAAAAACGTTAAGGCAACGTTTCTTGGTCCGTTTTCACATCTTCGCGTCCTCCTCGACGGAGTAGGTACTCCGAGAAACAAGTCACTTCGAGGCTGAGGCTCTGGTAACGACCAGCAAATTGCCGGACTATGTCTGTCTTGTATGGAATACTAAGGGCAGGGATGCGGGGACTTGGCGACCTGGGAAGAACCTAGAGAACTGGACACTGACAATGAGGCTGTGATCAGCCTCTACGACGGCATCAAGAAAATACTGGAAAAACAGCCGAAGCCCAAGTCCAAGCCAAGCTCTGGCATCCCGAGAGAAGCAAGACACATCTTACGTTGCGGTCGAATCCTCAAGGTCGATATCGAACGGAAACTCATCGTTATTACTGTCATGAAAACGGACGGCGAGCTTCACCAGCTTCGAATAGAAGCCAACCAAGACTAACCGAACACCGGATCGGATCTAGGGATACTTTCGGAATACTCCGTTTCTCCCTCTCTTGTGACGCGAGGGTCGGTCGCTAAGACCCCCTATTTTCTAGAAAAGATTTCCTGTCTGGCATAGATAATCGGCGAGTCTCGCGATTCAGGGCACGATCCGGGCTTAGATGTGATCGCAAAAAACGGGAAGTCTAGCGCCATTCCCGAACGATTCAGGGGGCGAGATAGGGGTGTGGTCCCAGATTCGGGATCAGGGCTGATTTTGGGCGATCCAAGACGCATAATTCCCTCTAGGTAACGTCACACGTCGCGCCTTACCCGGTATTCTCCGAAGGCGTCTCTTAGAACTTCGCTGATTTCACCGACGGTGCAGTTTGCCCGGACGGCGCTTAAGATGCGATTCACGAGATTCTCTTCGTGCTTCGCAGAACTGGAAAGGCGTCCAAGAGCATTTTTGACCAGCGCAGTATTTCTCGTTCCTTTCATCATCTTCAGCTGTCTTATCTGATCTCTCTCGAGCTTGGGGTCGATGCGCTGGATTTTTGGTCCACTGCTTCCCTCGGTAAACTTGTTGACTCCGACAATAATCGTTCGTCCTTCGTCAACAGATTTCTGGAACCTGTAAGCGCTTTCCTGTATCTCGCGATGGACAAATCCGGATTCTATCGCCTTTCTCGCGCCACCTAAATCTTCCACTTTCTCTAAGAGACGAGTCGCGTCGGCCTCAAGATCTCTTGTCAAGGATTCCAGATAGTAGCTACCGGCTAGTGGATCCGCCGTTTTGGTCACTCCTGATTCGTGGGCAATTATCTGCTGGGTACGCAAGGCAATTTGAACCGACTCTTCGGTTGGCAGAGAGAGTGCCTCGTCCCTGGAATTTGTATGCAGAGATTGTGTTCCACCGAGAACTCCTGCAAGGGCTTGGATTGCGACCCGGACAATGTTGTTGTCAGGCTGTTGGGCGGTCAAAGTCTCACCACTTGTCTGGGTGTGAAATCGTAGCTTGCAGGATTCAGGATCCCGGGCTTTGAAACGGTCCTTCATGATCCGGGCCCAGATTCTACGCGCAGCTCTGAATTTCGCGATCTCCTCCAAGAAATCATTCCTGCAGGCAAAGAAGAAAGAAAGTTGGGGGGCGAACTGGTCTATCTTGAGCCCTCGTTCAAGAGCCGCCTTAACGTATTCGATCGCGTTTGCAAAACAAAAGCCTAGTTCCTGGATCGCGTTCGCGCCCGACTCGCGAATATGATAGCCACTGATGCTGATCGGGTGCCACCGGGGCATCTTGTAGGCGCAGTATTCTATGAGATCGACGGAGAGCTTTAGCGATGATTCTGGAGGATAGATGTAGGTATTCCTTGCGATGTACTCCTTCAGAATATCATTCTGTGTCGTTCCCGTTAACTTGTTCTGAGGGACCCCCTGTTCCATTCCAACCGCGACGTAGAGAGAAAGCAGGATTGGTGCGGTGGCGTTGATTGTCATGCTAGTGCTGACCTTTCCAAGGTCGATGCCCTCGAAGAGACGCCTCATGTCATAGACGCTACTTATTGCAACTCCCACTCTCCCAACTTCTCCAGCAGCCCTTGGATAGTCTGAGTCGAGACCGAGCTGTGTTGGCAGGTCGAATGCTGTGCTGAGCCCGGTCTCACCGTGAGATATCAGATACTTGAAGCGGCGATTAGTTTCTTTGGCAGACCCGAAACCCGTGTATTGACGCATGGTCCAAAGCCGATCCCGATACATTCCATCGTAGATCCCACGCGTGTATGGGAACTGGCCCGGTTTCCCCAGTGACCTTGTCCAGTTCGGTGGAACATCCTTTTTCTCGTAGATTTTTTTGACGAGGATCCCAGAGTCTGTTGTTACAGGGTCGGTCAAGCGTGTTCTCCTAGCTTGGATATGATTTCCACAAGTCTCGATGCAGCTGTCTCTGGATCAAGTTCACGTTTGACAACTCTTCCGACTAGAGCGTCGAGTTCTTTCTGATCTCCGAGACGCTTGACGGTCTGATGATAGAAATCTGAGAAAGCGGCATCTACCAGCTCGGACTGGATCCTTTTGCTCAATCTTTTCTCCCTGAGGCTTCCAGTCTCCAAATGCTTCCGGAATTTTTCGATTGCATCAACAACCGCAGGGACACCTGTTCCCTTGACCGCCACAGTCTTCAGAACCGGTGGCCTCCATCCATCTCTCTCTTGCAGACCGCTTGCGATGTTGTAGATCGTCTTCGCTGGGTTGACCAGGTCTGACTTGTTGATGACGAACAGGTCGCCAATCTCAGCGAAGCCTGCCTTGAACGCCTGAACCTCATCGCCTAGCTGAGGCATCAGAACGACAATCGTGGCGTCCACTGTCGACGCGATTTGTACCTCCGTCTGGCCTGCTCCCACAGTCTCCACGATGATAACGTCCATCCCGGCTGCATCCAGTACTCGTATCGTGTTTCTCGCGGCTCGAGCGAGTCCACCCAGGTCACCTCGAGAGGCCATGCTCCGAATGTAGACTTTCTTCTCCAGGCTATGGTCCATCATCCTCACCCGGTCCCCCAGCAACGCACCACCAGTGAACGCGCTGGACGGGTCGATTGCTAGAACTCCAACGCTACGTTCTCTCTCTCGATACTCTCCAACTATCTTGTCCACGAGAGTGCTCTTGCCAGTCCCAGTCGGACCAGTAACGCCGATGGTGAAGGCCTTGCCCGTATGCGGATACAATTCTTGAATCAGCTTTCGGCTCGGCTCTCCGCCAGCCTCGACTATCGAGATCGCCTTGGCAACAGCGCGATGCTCACTCTTGAGCACTTGAGAAGATAGCTCCCGAGCCAAGTGAAATTCTCAGTTCTGCTCTCGCCTCTAGAGCGTATTTCAAGATTCGGCGATGAAGGGCGTCAGGATAATGGAAAAATAGGAACCTACGGGCATCTTCTATTGTTTCGTGATCGTGTTTTGGCAAAGGGTTACTGGAAGAAAGTTCTAGACGAGATCAAACAGGAAAGAAGGGCTCCACCAACCACCTTCGACAGGAAGCAACTTGCGAAGGTCAAGCAAGAGAGGGTCCGGTGGGAAACCAAGACGCTCAAACCGTGGACCCGCGTTAGCCCTGAACAAAAGGAGGAATTCAGAAACCTATCCAATATTCCAGTGAAAAGAGTCTACACCCCAGAAGACGTATCACACCTAAACCAGTCCGAGGAGATCGGACTTCCAGGCGAGTATCCCTATGTCCGCGGGGTCTACCCGACGATGTACCGGGGACGACCGTGGACGATGCGCATGTTCTCCGGCTTCGGAACCCCGGAAGACACGAACAAACGTCTACACTACTTGCTGGAACATGGAGAGACTGGTCTGAGCATTGCATTCGACATGCCGACGCTCTACGGGTATGACCCTGACAGTCAGCGGGCTGAGGGAGAGGTGGGACGCTGCGGTGTGTCGGTGGGCTCGTTAAAGGACATGGAGATTATTCTCGAAGGTATACCGTTGGAGAAGGTGAGTACTAGTATGACGATCAATGCTCCCGCGTCGGTTCTAACTGCGATGTATGTTGGCGTTGCTGAGAGACAGGGTCTGAAACCGAAGGAGCTTCGAGGGACAGTTCAAGCGGACATTCTCAAGGAGTACATCGCTCAGAAGGAGTGGGCTTTCCCACCTGAGGCGCATCTCAGAATCATCCGTGACATGATGGTGTATTGTACTAAAGAGATGCCGCAGTGGAACTACATCAGCATCAGCGGCTACCATATCCGTGAAGCAGGGTCCAGCGCAGTTCAGGAACTAGCGTTCACGCTCGCCGATGGTTTCGCGTATGTTGACCTCGGAATCGAAGCAGGGCTCAAGGTCGAGGATTTCGCGCCCCGCCTTTCCTTCTTCTTTAACTGCGGGATGGACTTTTTCGAAGAGGTCGCAAAGTTCCGGGCTGCACGGCGAATCTGGGCAAGGGTGTTGAGAGACAAGTACAAGGTCAAAGACCCTAGATCACTCTTGTTGAGGACGCACGCCCAGAACTCTGGCGCATCTCTAACATGGCAGCAACCCCTCAACAATATTGTACGAACAACCATTGAGGCATTAGCAACGGTGCTTGGCGGGACCCAATCGCTTCATACCAATTCTTACGATGAGGCGTGGGCATTGCCCTCTGAAGCAGCGGCTACTGTTGCCCTGAGGACCCAGCAGATCATTGCGGAAGAGACTGGTGTCACAGACACTATCGATCCGCTGGCCGGATCGTACTATCTGGAATGGCTGACTGATGAGATGGAGGAACGAGCCTTCCAGTACTTCGACAAGATAGAAAGAGCTGGCGGATTGTTGGACGCGATCAAGACCGGGTTCATTCAGAGAGAGATCGCTGAGAACTCCTACCGTTTCCAGCAGGAACTTGAGAGAGGGGACAGGGTTGTCGTTGGCGTGAACAAGTACCAGATCGAAGAGAAGAAGCCGATTGATACGTTGAAGATCAACGAAGAGGCACAACGACGCCAGGTCGCAAGGATAAACATGGTGCGGGAAACACGGGACAACAAGAAAGTTGAGCAAGCGTTAGATGAACTACGGAAGACATTCAAGGACGAGAAAGCGAACTCCATGTATCCTATGGTCAAAGCCGTCAAAGCCTACGCAACGCTAGGGGAGATCATGGATGTGGGACGGAAGATTTTCGGCGAATACAAGGAACCACCGATTCTCTGATCAAGGAGACCCGAGCAACGAAGAAGACTCTCGCATCAGCACTAGCTCGGACTAGCTATGAAGTCAAGGAACTAAACTCCGCCACTTGGCCTGATTTCGAAAAATTCTTCGCAAAACACAACGGAGTCCAAGGCGGTTGCTGGTGCACCTTCTACCACCATGAGGAAGGTCGCTTGCTGAAAGAGGGCTTGAGGCGGGAGGACGCGATTGCCTTGAATCGAAGGGAAAAGAAGACTCTAGTCACCAAGGGCCGATCTCATGGAATCCTCGTCTATGCTGGGGGTCAAGCGGTCGGATGGTGCCAATATGGTCTAAGGGAGGAGTTGCCTCGGATCGATTCAGGCCGCAACTACAGCAAACTCGATCTTTCAAGTGATCAAGGCCGAAAACTCTGGCGTCTCACATGTTTCTTCGTAGACAGGGATTTCCGGAAAAAGGGCGTAGCAGGTGTCGCGTTGAGGGCAGCGCTCGATTCGATACGTGAGCAGGGCGGAGGAATAGTCGAAGCCTACCCGTCCACTTCCAAGGAAGGTGGAACTTGGTCTCTCTGGTTTGGAACAGTAGCCATGTTTGAGAGAGAAGGCTTCAAAGCACACGCAAAACTGGGCGAGAAACACCTGCTCATGCGCAAGACGCTCGCGTAAAGTGTTCCATGTTGTCAAGAGAGAACCTGAAGTTTCGCAGGACGCCGAAACCTTGGAAGACACTAGAGAGCAGGAAGATTGCGTCGCTGGGCGACTTGAAGCTTCATCGCGACCGGATCGTCTCCAAAACCGGCTTCCAAATGGTCCATCCACGACTATTCGTTGACGATTTCTCGATCGTCATCCCGGTTCTTGGTCGGGATAAGCTTGTGATGATATGGAATTATCGATACGCTATCCAGGGCTGGGAGCTCGAGCTTCCAGCCGGCCACATCGAAGATGGTGAGAGCCCGGAGGCTTGTGCCAGGAGGGAGCTGGAAGAGGAGACGGGGTACTCTGCGGGTTCATGGAAGAGGCTTGGATGGTTTCATCCCTCTCCAGGGTTATCTTCCCAGAGGGCGTATGTCCATCTTGCCCGCAACCTGAAAGCCGGATCTTTGCATCGGGAGCGCTACGAGGTTGGTATGGAAGTTAAGATTCTCAACCTACGGGATGCGTACAAGCAGCTGTGGCATGGCGAGATTGTTCATTCGCCAACCGCGTCCGCTCTAGGGATAGCTCAGCCGAGAATTCTAAGAGCGGAAAGAGCTACTGTTTCGCGCCGCAACTAGTGCAGAACGAGTTCCCCGGTGCAAGCGGGACGCCACATGAACGACATTTCGCCATTGCAGCAGCCACCACCGGTGCTTGTCCCGGTGCTGAGGGGGAAGGGTTGTACTGGAGGGTTGGTTGTGCCGCCGGAGCGTACTGAGTCTGTGATTGAAGGGTGGGAGAGTACCTTAGTGTCGGTTGAGTGTTCATCGCGGGCATGGAGGTTGGGACCATTCCCTTGCCGAAGAAGACTTTGACGTGAGATCTGGTGAGATAGATGATCATGATGAGCCAGAAGACTAACGCGTAGCCTGCTTGGTACAGTCCGGTAAACGCGGCGTAGGCTGCGCCGAGGATCGAGAGCACCGTGAAGATCATTCCAAGGGTCCACGCCCAACCTCTTCCATGGAGAAAGCCGACCCCGGTCGCCAGCCATACGAGGCTGAAGAAGAGAAAGACTCCACCGATAACGATCCCGACGGTACCGATCAGGGTTCCAACCGTGGGAAGAGTGGAGAATATGGCAGCCAAGCCGATGATAGCAAGGCTGACTAGAAGTCCAAGGACACCGATTAGGATCTGAATTATCGCGAGAAGTGTAATGCCGATTGGCCGGGAGGGCTTCTGCATCATGGAAAATCGAGTCTTCACTGGAAGGTGTTAAGCGGACTGTTACCAACCTCCTTCACGAAGAGTGAGCTAGGTCGGAATGAGTGAACAGAAGTGTAAAGAAAGCCTAATTCTGATTGCTTTGAGATATCGGCTCGACTAGGGTGTCGAGGAACCCGTTCCTGGCACAGTAGAGCGTAATGCCATCGGGGTTCCCTTACCGAAGAAGACTTTGACGTGCGGTCTCATTAGATAGTAGATTATCAGTAGCGAGATTATCAAAGAGAGGATACTACCGTAATTGCCACCAACCATCTGAAATACGTCGAGAACTATTCCAATGACACTCACTATGATCCCTAGATTCCACGCCCATCTCTTTCCACCCAAGAACCCAACTCCGACGGCTAGATAGAGGATTCCTAGAATCAAGATTGCCGCGCCGAGGGCGATTATTAATGCCGATATGGTTCCTACGCCGAGCGAGGCCAGTCCGGGATAGCCAGCATTTGTTATAGCGTTTGTAATGTCAATAGAAGCGGATAGCGTACCAAGGAGGAGTCCAAGTCCAATGAGCACTGCTCCGCTAAACAGAAACGCTATTGCTCCTAGAATTGCTAACACGGCGAGAACTGTTACACCGGTTGGTCGCGGTGGTTTCGGCTGCATGGTTGTTAGATACTCGCTCCGCAACTAGGGCAGCGTGTTGCTCCAGCGGGAATGCTGGCACCGCAATTCTTACAGTTCGTGCCCATCGATCCCATGGGTGCTGAGCCCATCGGCATTGACGAGCTCATCATCGGTGGAGGCATTGCGCCCGGAGCCATTGTTGGCTTGAAGGTTAGTGCGAGTATCCCGCCGATTAGTCCGAGAAGGAAACCGATGAAGAAACCTCCGAAAGAGGAAGTGGCGAAGCTAATGAGGGACAGTATGAGTACGATCACTCCCCACATTGTGTGAGATGTGGGCTTGGTGTACATCATAATGCCTCCAAGCATCATGATTATCCCGAAAATCAGTCCCAAGATTCCCAGTATGGCGACTGTTGAACCTAATTCGGGTGCGCCTGTTGTCCCGCTAGTGCCTCCGAAACTAGAGATTGCGGCTCCGATAAAGGCTTGGAAGATGCCACCTATCAATACAAAGATTCCTCCGATCAGAGCTAAGACAAAGGCTGCTGTTGGTTTATCGCCCATATCAGATCAGTCTCAGCGAGGCTCTGACAGTATATATAACGTATTCCGTTCTCGCCGAATTTCGGCGATTCTTGCGAAATTTGGGGATTTTTTCCGGTTTTGAAGCCAGATAACCGTTGACACGATCAGAGTCTCGGGATTGTGTTCGCGTTTCATGAAGGGCGGAGCGCGCGAAAATCGACCACCCCGGGGGTCACAGATTAGTTAGTGAAAAAAGAATAGTTACGGAGAAAAGAATAGTTACAGAAAGAGGGCTGTGAGTCTCTACGAGGTTTCTCATATCCGGCTATCTTACGCCAGGTTCTGTTGGTTCGGTATTTCGGACCCAGGTTGAACGCTGGACTTGCTCCGTGGGAGTTGCGGGGCGGTTTCTCTTCTTTATCCAAAGGAGGTCGATGATGAAGTCGACCTAAAGGGTCGGAATGAAGCGAAAAAAGGGAATTTGATTCTCTGCGTTAGGCTAGCGCGTTGCTAGCAACGCGGGCGGACGTTATGGTTACTTTTTGCTCCAGAGGCCGATGACGTTGCCGTGCGGGTCGCCGATTGTTCCCCAGTAGCCCATTCCGCCGCCGATCGACTTGCGCTTTTTCAGGATTCGTCCGCCGAGGCTTTTTGCCTTCTGCTGTGTTGCTGGTATAGTGTCCACGTTGACGTAGAATGTTGTTGAGCCGGGTTTGACTTTCTTGCCTAGTTGGAAGCCTCCGCCGACGCCTTTCTGCGAGGTCTTGAACATTGCATAGCCATCACCGAACATCTCGAATTTCCAGCCGAAGAGTTTGGAGTAGAACTTCTTTGTCGTTATGAGGTCCTTGGATGTCAGTTCTATGTGGCCGATTTCCTTTCCCATAGTAGCTGTATATTGCCAAATATTGAGTTTAAAAGTTCTTACACGGGGCTCAGAAACGCCCGTTTTGACGTATCAACTGCTCATGGGGCTGGTCAAACGATCTAGAAAGAGCTGTTTGAAACTTCTAGAATCCACATTCTTGCAAATCATCATTTTCTTGCCCGGCGCCTTGCCTTCCTGCAGGCTTTCACGTCTATCTGCAACGGTCATGCCCACTGTGATTTCGCCTCTTGTCTCGACTTGGACTTTGTAGCGGGCGTATTCGAAGAGTGAGGGCTTGATCTCGGTGGCGACGGTCATCGGATCGTGCAACGCGAAGATTCGATGTTTGTGTATGTTCTTGTTGAGGATCCTAGCCGCGAAGCTGGCAACTCGGCCCCGGTTCTTCTTGATATCGGTGTAATTTTTCAGTGTTAACTGGTTCTTGGGGTTCATTGTCACGTCGAGGCCAACCGCTGTTAGCGGAACTCCTGATTCGAATACGATCTTTGCCGCCTCCGGGTCCGCGTAGATGTTAAACTCGGCAACCGGCGTTACGTTGCCAATGCCGTATTCTGTTACACCGTAGGCTCCGCCCATTACCACGAGTTCCTTGATCATTTTGGCGGATTCAGGGAAACCTGTTAGGAGAGCGGCAATGTCGGTGAGAGGACCCGTGCAGATTATGGTTAGGTCGCGACGCTTTGAGATAGCCAGTTCGTTAGAGATCGTGTCTAGGGCATTCTTTTCTGCTGGACGAATCCTTGAAACTGGAAGGTTGGAATCGCCAAGCCCATCTTTTCCATGGAAGCTAGTGGCACGGACCGGATCTCGGACAAGCGGGTTTCCTAGCCCTCTAGCAACCGGCACGTCTCCCCTATTGAGAAGGTCAACGACTCGCAATCCATTCATTGTCGCTTGTTCTGCTGTTACGTTGCCGGAGACTGCTGTTATGGCCATGACTTCTAGTTCTGGGGATCTTAGTGCGAGGATGAGGGCGAGCGCGTCGTCTATTCCTCCATCTTGGTCGATGATGACGCGGGTGGGCTTCTTCGAGCCCGAGCCCATCCTAGAATAGTTTCGTGACTTTCTTAGTCGGTAGCACGTCTGTCAAGTACCAGAATTTGACGTACTGTAATCCTGTCCGGTATTGTAGCTCGGTGAACGAGTTGACAGCGTCCTCTGCGACGATTGTCTCGTAGCCTTTGAAGAACGCGTCCGCGCAGGTATGTCTCACGCAACAGTCAGCGTGCAGTCCTGCGAGTATCAGGGTGTTCGCGCCCTTGCCATCGTAAGCTCTCTTCAATTCCTTCTCGAGCCTTGTATCGTGGAAGCTGCTGTAGGTTGTCTTGGGAATCTCAACATCCTTCTTTCGGGGCCTGAGGGCGCTGATCACCTTGGCGCCCTTTGTCCCTCTCATGGCGTGTTCGCCCCAGCGCTGGATCTCAAAGTCTCGGCGTGTGTGGGAATCGTTAGGATAGAAGACGGGAATGTCTGCGCTACGGGCTGCGTCGGCTAGGTCCCCGGACTTGGGAATGATTGGGAGGGCGCGGTCGGTCTTGATCTTCCCGTAGACAAAGTCATAGAGCATATCGACCACCAAGACAGCGTATCGCCGGTCCTTGTTGTATACGTGAGGCGCGACTGACATTCCGGGATCGTAGAGTACTATCTTCTCTGTCGAGCCTTGTCCGTGACTTTTGCTCAAGAGATTCTCCTCAAGATCGATCTAGGCATGGATTTTAAGATATCAACTAGATTGGCTTGGGGACGTCTGAGGAAGAAAACTTGCCCGGGAAGGCTGACGTTGTAATTGTGGGAGCGGGTATAGCCGCTCTGGCACTGGCAGTAGAACTTCAGAAAAAAGGGATCTCGACAATCCTCCTTGAACGACAAAGGAGTCCTGAGGGCATTCCGCGTGGTCTGACTTTCCAGCCGAATGGCTTGGCGGTTCTAGAAAGGCTTGGAGCACTTGGTCGGGCCAGAGAGGTTGGTTCTGCGTCCCAGATTCTCGAAGTGAAAAGCTGGGAGGGAGAAGTTCTGCTTGAAGCGGATTACAGCTTGTTGGATCACCCCCAGAACTATCTCCTGACGGCGAATGCTACTGAGCTGGAGCGGTTGCTCGTCTATGTGGCCGAGCAGGCCGGAGCGCAGGTTCTCTGGGGAACCTCCTTCCAAGAAATAGTCCTGAACGCGGGCCGGGCAGAAGGAGTAGTCTATGAAAGCGAGGGAGTTAGAGACGAGATCAGAGCACCTGTCGTAGTTGGAGCGGATGGTCCTCAATCGCATGTCCGAACTAGCCTTGGCGTAGAGGTGAAGACAAAGAAGTACCCTGATTCATTTCTAGTCGGACTCGTCGGTCCCGTTCCAGGCTTGGAGGGCAGGGCGCGCCAGTACCAGCATCCGGGAAAGATGCTTGGGATTATGCCTTCAGGACCTGAGGCGACCTATCTCTTCCATTGTGTGGGTCCGCGTAGTTTTGATAGTGTGAAGAAGGAGGGTTTGGGGTCTTTTAGGGCGGAGGTTGTTCAGGCGGCGCCGGAGATGGCGGACGCATTTACAGGTGTTGAAGCATGGACCAAGATGGCATACTTTACGCCCTCGTTCATACAAGTGAACAAGTGGGTGGGAAACGGGATCGCACTGCTCGGGGATTCAGCGCACACTTTTCATCCACACGCCGGACAGGGAGTAAACCTCGCACTGGAGGACGCAGTGGTGTTGGCCGAAGTGATCGAGAAATGTAAGATAGCGGGAGACTTCTCACAGACGGCATTGCTGGAATATCAGACCCAGCGGAAAGTGCGCGCTGACGTGATCGGGAAGCATGCGAACTATACGGTGACGTATGCGCTGAGCGATAACTGGCTGATAAAACGGCTGAACCGGAGGGCGCTTCGGAAGTTGAACAAGGACAAGAAGCTGCAGAAGAAAGCGTTAGAGATCACTGCCGGGATCTTCGAGAAGAAGCCCGGACTGGTGACCTTGGCGAAGATTGGGGGAATACTACCCTGAACCGCGGGCTCTTGAGCCTCCAGAGGGAAACCGCTCTTGCGTCGCGAGGTGCGCTGTGCAAGACCCCCCCTTTTAGAGGAGAAAATTTTCTGTCTGGTAGTGATTATGGGCGAGACGGGCTATTCAGGGCTCAGACCAGGCTTGGATCAGGTGACGTTTTTACGAGTCGTCAAGAAGGATTTGCTATGCAATTAAGCGGACTGTCTACAGATTCGAGATCAGGGCTTGAAATGGGCGAATCCACGGCTAGAAGCGCGTCGCATGTTGGATTGTCTCACTTGTCATCCTTTTCCTTCGCTACCTGATCCTTAACCGACTTGAAGAAGTCCGTGCTCTCGATTCGTCCAGCTTCCGACCGGACAGCGTCCAAGTCAATTTTCAACCTGGCATGTGTTACCTTGCGACGTCTGAACGCGAAGAATACAGCAACTAGTAGCAAGGCTAGTAGGGCGGCTATTATACCGAAATAATAGAGCGGGAAAGAAGCACTCCCCCCAGACGCATTCTGAACAGTGATGGCTCGCGTCGCAGAGCCAGTGTTGGGAGGCGTCGGCGAGTCTGATGCCGTGACAACCAGGGACCAGAGCCCACCAGTGTCCGAAGGTCGCACTGTATATGTTCCTATCCATAATCTCAGGGATGTGTCGAAAACAACCGGAACAGTATCGTTGATCGTGGGCGTCCCGCTGTAGAGTAAGTAAGCTTTCACAGTGCCCGGCTGGAAAACCGTACCGTCAGGATACGTGACGTTCGCATTGAAGGTAAGCTGTTGACCCACAGCGATGGTAGAGTTAGTGGTTACAATGACAGTTAGAGGGATAGTTGCTAGCAGCGGGGCGGTGGAGACTATTGTTCCGGGACCATTGTTCCCGTAAGCGTCGCTATAGGCATGTCCCCCCAAGCTTGCAGTCCACGTCCCGGTCTGATTATCCAACGACGTCTGGTAAGACGCATCGAAAGTCTGAGACGCACTATCATATGTCGCCGTCAAAGTGACGGTGTTACCAGGCCCAGCCAAGTTTAGGAGAGCGACTCCTGTCGAGGGAATGGACCCATCTGGATAATTGGGCTGAAAGAAGAAACTCATCGTCTCCGTCCTCTGGTAGACTGATTTGACGGACGTGATCGAGCTAACGATCATAATCGCAGGTCCCAGCGAGAAAGGTTGCGAATCAGCCGGATTCTTGACAGTGCTTGTCCCGGTCAAGGTAACAATGTAAGTGTCTATTGTGGCGTTTCTTGGGGTCTTCCAGCTTGTAGCCACGATCCCCGTGCCCGTCGCTGGTACGTTTTGGGAAAAGACGAGCGTTGAGGTGCTCTGGGTCCTGATGGTTACTGTAACACTTTCTGACGCGCTGTATCCGCTTGCCTGTATGAGCACAGTTTGCGTTCTCTGATATGAGGAACTATCCGTGATGGTGAGTATGAACGAGGTCCCAGCTATGCTTGGCGATGCGGTGGGCCATAGCTCATCGACCTTGGCATTGTACTGGCCGACTAGCGTGTTCGATCCTTGGAATGAAGGACTTGGGTAGACAACTATCAGGGTAAACTTGTCTTGGCCTGGTGCGGTCGTATAGTTCGCCAGAGTTTGAGCGGTCTTCCCTGCTGGATCGGTTACGGAGAACCTGAACCTGTATTGGGTGTTGGGAACGGCACTATTTGCAGATAGGACAAGGCTGACCGTGTTCCCTTCCGATGTCGCTGCCGGAACGGAGTTCAGAGAGAATGGCGGGTCAGCGTGAACCATTGGGACTATATTGATCGATAGAAGAGGGACAAAGACGACGAGGGCAAGCAGAAGCATGCATTGGCTGATTCTAGAGTATCGCGTGGCTCGTCTTCTCCATAAGCGTCGATGATGAGCGAGGTAGTTCTGTCAGCGACTAAAGTGGGTCTCGTAACTTCTGGCTCTAAGTCGAAGTATCGAAGGAAGCCTGAGAACTGCGATTAGGGCCTGTTCGGGGCGAATCCTGAGTATTGCGCTAGGTTGTGGCAGGAACAACCTCTGCGATTGGTGCCAGAACCTGTTCCTCGGGTAGTTTGACGTCTTTGAATGAACGCCAGAAGTACGTGATCGCACTCAGGTAGAGTCCCGTGCAAATCATGAACGGTATAACTAGGTAGATGCTGCTGGGACTCGTTGCTAGACCCATAATGTAGCCTCCGATACCGGTGCTGAACGAGTTGGGCAGCCTCCAGAGAGAAGCCACGATGGCAGAAGCTACAGATCGCTCTTCGGCTGGAACCAAACCCATCAAAAGAGAGTTCTGAGCGGGGTTCGACATCATCATTAGCATGCTTCTGACGATGTAGATCGAGAAGGCAGTGGCGAAGTTGGGCGAGAACGGAATCGAGAAAAGAAACAGAGTAGACGTTCCTTGCGTTAGCACGATTGTCCGAACGGTTCCGAATCTCCGGGCAAGCCGGGGAGTTGCAAGGTTGGCGAATCCCATCACAAGGCTGTTGATGCCGCCGAAGATTGGCCCAGTAACGTCGTTTGCTAGACCATACTTGAGAAAGGCCCAACCTGGAATAAGAGGGATTACCATGCCAGCGCCTAGAGCAATTACAATCCCGTAAGCAGCGTATCGAAAGACTATGCCGCGGCTCTTTCTCGGAAGAATGTGGAACCCAGATTCTTGGTTCGTCTCTAGCCTAGACTCGGAGACCCTGAGATAGACGATCATTGGACCGATGAGACTGATGGCAGCGACGCTGATGAACAGATATCGATTGCCAGTAACGAGGTCAACTTGGTAGGCTGATTTCAGTAGGTCGAGAAGACTGGTGCTGAAGCCTCCTAGAGCCGAGGCAATCGTGGCTACGAAGAATGAGAGGCCGAAGGCACTTGTCCGTTTCAGGTTTCCTGCTTTGTCTGCTAGCATGGCGCTCCAGGAGGACGCGTACATGGCCTCGGAAAGTCCGGCCAGAACAGCCGCTCCGAACAAGTGAGAGATATTCGAGTCGACCGCAAAGATGGCTAGCGCTAGGCTTCCCAGTACTCCTCCAATGACAACCAGCTTCTTCTTGCCATAACGATCGGCAACGCCACCAAATACAAGGGTGGAGGAGGCGCTAACGATTCCGAAGGTTCCTAGGATGAGGCTGCTGGTGGCGAACGAGATGCCTTCGAGTACGAGAAAGACCTGTAGGGAGATGAACAGTAATCCTGCAGCCGCCCAGGTGAAGAAGCTCGAATAGATCAGGAGATTGGCTTCATGCGGTATCCCCTTGTACTCTTCGAAGATGGAACTTATGCGCTGGAACAATGACGAGCAACTATCCCTCTAGCTGGGCTCTCGGAGAAGCGTCGCAGTGGCTCTAAAGGATTAGTCTCGGAACGGGCGACTTCGCAACGCTTCTCTGTTGGTGAATCTTGGTTTGTAGCGATTTTCTGAGCCTTCTAGCTCCTGCTCTGTCTTCGGTAACGAAATTTTCTCCTGCAAGTTTCTTTCTGATGACTCGCTTGAGTTCGAGGTCAATTTCGTATCCGATTCCTTCTCTTCCCAGTTCCTTCGCGACCTTCAATGTCGTCCCGGATCCCGCGAAAGGGTCGAACACGGTTTCTCCAATCATGGTGAAGAGCTTGATCAATCGCCTGGGAATTTCGTCGGGGAAGGCGGCGATCCCTTCCTCCACGCGGCCAGCCATTGGGAGGACGTTGGTGATGTTCCAGACTGTCAGGTTCCATCTCTCCTTGTTGAGTTTTGTGGTATCTATTTTTGATGATTCTAGAATCTTCTTTGGTGCGTCTTTCAAGTGAGCGTAGTCGAATTCGCCGTTCTGGAATAAGAGGATGGATTCCTGAATATTGTCCGGGTAAAAGTACATCGGGTATGGATGCTGGAGGACGACGCCGCTTCGCCTGCTGATTCTAGTGTAGCCAACGGGTTTGACCCAGGTTATCTTGTCGCGATAGAGAAAACCCTCGTCTAGGAAGATTCTGGTCGTATCCGCGACAAGGGGGTATTTCCGCCCACGACTGCCATCTCCTTCTTTCACCAGCATATCATCGGTGACTATCGCGCAGATTCTGCCTTTTCCTAGGACTCTTTTGCTCTGAGAGGCGAAAGATTTGATCAAGTCCAGATAATCATCATAGGTTGGGAAAAGGTCTGGATAGTCGAAAGGGGCGTTGTAGTAGGGTGGAGAGGTAACGATCAGAGAAACCTCGCCATCAGCGATTTCCCTCGAGGTCATCTTTCTGAGATCCCCGAAGAAAACTTGGAGACTTGGGGCGTCCTTGGACCTCTTGCTCTTAGGACTCATGACACAGCACCCCTATTCTGATCCAATTCCATGAATCCGAGGCAGTGAGTATATACGATGTCGTCACAGTAGATGGATTATGCTGGATCCTGCGAAGGTTCCTGTTGAACAATCCGCTTTGCTGGTTATCGATGCTCAAGACTCGTTCAGAGTCGGTCCGCGGTGGGCAAAACGCAACAACCCAGCTTTTGAAAAGAATGTTAGCGCTCTCGTCGAAGCTTATCGCGCTGCTCATCTGCCGGTTGTGTTCTTCCTTCATACTGACAGTGATGAGGCGTTTGCCAAAGACAGCCCATCGTTCAAGCTGATGGACTTTCTCAAACCTCGGAAGGATGAGCCTGTAATGGTCAAGAACACGCGGAACTGCTTCACGAGCACGACTTTGCAACCATACCTGATAGAGAAAGGTGTGAGACGCGTCAGCATCACAGGCATTCAGATGGAACAATGCTGCGAGACGACCGCGAGGATCGCAGCGGACCTCGGTTACGCGGTAGACTTTGTTACTGAGGCGACGATGACTTTTCCCATTCCGAACTGGGACAAGCCAGGCGAAGAGCTAGGAGTCGACGCCATACGCGAACGTACAGAATACGCCCTACGACGCCGATTCGCACGCATCACCACAGTCAGTCAATTGCAAAAAGAACTAAAAGTGATGTAGCCGAGTAGCTGAGTTCGTCCTCGTCTTCAGGGTCAGGTCGTACTTGCCGTCGCTTGCAGTCCTTCCCATGGGAAGGATTTGTGCTTCTTGTAATACTCGACCAGGCCTCCTTCCCGCATGAGTCCTCGAAGGAACTCAGGAACCTTCAACGCATGATACACTTTTCCATCTTTAGTCGTGACTGACCAATCCTGAAGATTGATGGATATTTCGTCGAACTGCTTTACCTGTTTGGTTATTCCCGGGACCTCTAGTGCGGGTAGGCCTATGGCGAAGCTATTCCGATAGAATATTCTTGCGAAGCTTTCAGCGACTACTGCTGCTACTCCCGAATATTTGATGGCGACTGGTGCTTGTTCGCGGCTTGATCCTCCACCAAAGTTTCTTCCTGCAACAAAAAGGTCCCCGGGCTTGACCTTCTTGTAGAATTCGGGGTCGAACCCGTACATGGCATATTTCGCCATCTCGACAGGATCGTTGGTGCGCGCCTTGAACCGGAACGGTATGATGATGTCCGTGTTCACATCGTCAGGCCAGACCCAGGTTCGGCCTCGGATAATCGTGGAGGGTGCAGGGAGGCTCATAGGTAGCTCCTAGGATCGGCAATATGCCCTTCCAAAGCTGATGCCGCAGCTGTCGCTGGAGATGAGAGATAGATTTTGGCTGTTGTGGCACCCATTCGTCCCACATAGTTGCGTGGAGAAGTGGACAGACAGGTTTCATTCTCACCGAGAACACCGAGATGAGTGCCAACGCATGCACCGCAAGTAGCATTAGTGAACACTGCTCCTGATTCAAGAAACGTTTCCACTAGGCCATCCTGGATTGCTCTTTCGTACACGTCTCTGGAGGCGGGAGTGATTATGCAGCGGGTCCCAGCCCTTACCTTGTGACCCTTCAATATCTTGCCAACAACCTGGAGGTCCTCGTATCGTCCATTGGTGGATGAGCCGATGAAAACCTCGTCCAAATGATCGTCCCCGAATTCACTGGCACTACGCACTTTGCTTTCATTCCCAGGACCCCAGACCTGCGGATCAAGAGTTCCCAGATCAATATCATATTCTTCTTTGTAGTGGGCTTTTGATCCAGCGTGGATTTCGAACATCGCCTTCCGGTTTGCCGTTTTGAAATAATCCTGAGTTACTGGGTCGACTTCGAAGATGGAGAGTTTGCAGCCGCACTCCATCGAATTGTTGCTAATGCAAGCCCGTGACGCGATAGAGAGATTCTTTACCCCGGGACCCTTCCACTCCAGCGACTTGTAGTTCCCGCCATCCTCGCCGACCATTCCGATGAAGTGGGTTATGATATCACGGGCATAGACGCCCTTCTTGAACTGGCCAGTCAGATTGATCTTGATGGATTCGGGGATTCGGACCCAGAGCTTGCCGCTCGCCCAGACAGCCGCCATCTCCGAACTACCAATGCCAGTGGCAAAAGCACCTATCGCCCCCGCTTGACATGTGTGCGAGTCGGCACCAAAGAGAACCATACCTGGCACCACATGATTTTCGAGAAGATGCTGGTGGGAGATACTTCCCTCGACAAGCCGGACGCCTTGCTGCTTGACGAACTCTCGAATCATAATATGGAGATTGGCCACTTTCTCGTCAGGCGCAGGAAAACTATGATCAATCACCAGATGGATTTTCTTCGGGTCCCAGACCTTCTGAACGCCCATCTCACGGAAGACCTTGATCGCTAAGGGTCCAGTGCTATCTTGGGCCATTGCCATGTCCCCGGGCAGAACAGCGATCTCTCCAGCATTGTGGACCTTCTTGCCTCCATCAGCTTTGATGCTGATGATTTTCTCAGCGAAAGTAAGCGAATCATCGTTCAGGATCGTCTGGGACAATCAGGTCACGAGGCGGGACAAAACTGTCGTTATTAAAGATGAAACCCTCGATCCTCTTCAACGCTACGACAAAATTGTAACATCAACATTTGTTCCCAGAAATTCCCCAAGGCTTGCGGCTTCCTCCCTGACAAGTTGTTTGTGCCGTGAATCAAGGTGGCTGAATGGGTGGACCCTCAGTTCGATATGGCTGCCCTTACGTCGTTGTTCCCATACTCCTCCAGCGACTCCGTTGATGAGCAGAACAGGTGCGTTGCCTTCGAGCTTCCTAAACACTCTGGCTCGATCGTTCTGAGAAACGAAGAGCTCTCGTGGATGGTAGAACATTACATAACAGTCCCAGCTTGGAAGCAATTTCACAGAACGCACCCTCTCTACATGGACGATCCGTTCAACATCAACACCTCGGGCCCATCTCTTGCCCTCAAACTCGACCTCTACTAGCTCGTCTGCGATGTACTCCATCAGCATTCTCGCTCTTTCGGGACGAAGGCCCCACCAGTGAGCGATATCGTGATGGTTGGCTGGACCGTAATTAGAAA
>VBAX01000047.1:95666-100179 GCA_005883075.1 Candidatus Bathyarchaeota archaeon
TCGTCCCAGCCTCCGATCCACTGGTCGGGCCGGACGAATGTGACCTTAGTTCCCTGGCTCGGGCCGAAGCAGAGGTATCCGTGTTCGGCTGCTGGCCCTAGTAGGTTACCCCAGCCTGAGAGCATATGTTTGCGGACACTGGCACTCACACTTAGCCGCTCGACTACTTCATCAGCCAGTTGCTCTCTGGTCAGAATTTGTCCGTCGAGTGCTTCACGTATTGCGTGGACGATTCTCTCCCTCTCTTCCACACCAATTTCAGGACTGAGCCAATCTCGTTTGACAACGAGAGTCGTTTTCCTAGCGGCCACGTAGACCGGCAAGTCAGAGGCCGAGATTAGGTGAAGGGTGCCGCGCATGCACCATGTCTTCACAACCGAACGACGTTTCCAGAGTGCGTCCTGGACATCTTGAATTGTGATGCCCTCGACCCTCGCCCAGATTGCCAAGGCGGCATATGACAGGACTTGGGCCTGAACACCGCAGAGGTCCGAAACCACGTTTTCAATCTGCCCTTTTCGAGCTCGTTTGGCAAGGTGATGCCGTGACAAACGCCAAGAGTTAACCTGAGCTCTCGAGAGGTTTATGCCCATACAATTCAACAGTCCGTGAATGGCGAATTTGTCCTTGACAATTTTAGAGTTGACTCATCGGGAATAAGAGCCTGCAAGCCATGCTGAAAATTCGCAAGGCAAGTGTCGAGGACGTCCCGCTGATCTTGTCCTTCATTCGCGAGTTGGCCGAGTATGAGAGAGAACCCAATGCTGTTCAAGCGACAGAAGACGACTTGATCAGGGATGGTTTCTCGGTGAATCCCAAGTTCAGGGTACTGATTGCTGACTGGGATGGTAACCCGGCCGGTATGGCCTTCTTTTTCCAGAATTATTCAACGTGGCAGGGAAGGCATGGCCTCTTTCTAGAAGATCTTTTTGTCCGGCCGCCTTTCCGAGGCAAAGGCATCGGCAAGGCCCTCATGGTTCATCTCGCACGAACCGCTATCGCAGAGAACTGTTACGGAATGCGATGGGAAGTGCTCGATTGGAACACGTCCGCCATAGACGTTTACCAGCGATTGGGAGGTCGTTTCCGAGAGCACTGGCGAGTCATGCAGATCACAGGCGAAGACCTGAAACGACTATCTGAAACAAAAACCTAGTCAGCATACCTGTCGCCGCCCCCGGTAAGGAGCATCGCTGTGAAATGTCCGTGCATGGTGCCGGGATGGACAGAGCAGTAGTAGGTTAGCGTGTAGGCGGCTGGTGCAAAGGCAGCGGTGAAGGCCACTGGAGGCGGGCTGGCACTGCTGAAAGTCGCCGAGCATATGTCAGGACCCGGTGAACAATCCGCGACTCCGTTATTATTCACGTCTAGGAACCACTGATGACTTATTCCATCACCTGGTTTCGGACTGAGTGTAATCGAATCTCCTTGTACAACGGTTAACGTAGGATTTGGGATTGTGGAAGAGTTCCAGGCAGCTATGAAGCCAAGCAGGGAGAGATTGCGGCTTATCCCTTGGGCCAGACGGATGGAAGGGAGAGGTAGGTTCATCACAAGAGGAATGATGCCTATCAGAAGGACTATGACGAGTGTCTTTGTCAGTGGTCTGAAGGATAACATGACCAACATTCTATTCTGGTAGCATGTTAATAAGATGATCGAGATCGATGTTATCCAGGATTAGCTGGAGCCAGAAAGTCTGATTTTTGCAAGGACCGATACTAGTCGCGAACTTTACTCTGAAAGACTGAAGCCGGCTGTCACTACCGCGAGAATCATGACCTTCCCTCGGGGAATACCGACACGCTTCTAATCGCGTCAAGTGCCGCTCCAAAATCCTCGATGAGGTCTTCTGTCGCCTCTACTCCAATCGAGACTCGAATGAGCCCGTCAGTGATCCCGAGCCTCTTCCTGTCCTCAGCGGACATTCCGGAGTGCGAGGTTGCCGCTGGTCTCGTGAGTAGGCTTTCAACTCCGCCCAGGCTTGGAGCGATGATCGGGATGGAAACGTTCCTCATGAAGAGCTCGGCTGAATCCTTACCACCTTTGGGTTCGAAGCTCATCATCCCGCTGAACCCGTCAAACAATTCTCCAGCCCGATGGTGTTGTGGGTGGCTCATTAGCCCTGGATAGTTGACTTTCGCAACAGCGTTATGTTCTTCTAGAAACCTCGCGATCTTGAGAGCGCTCTCGTTATGGTGTCTCATGCGGAGGGCGAGTGTCTTCATTCCCCGATGCAATAGGAAACAGGCGTGCGGGTCCAGACTTCCCCCCAGATGATCAAGCCGATGTTTGACTTGGCTGACTAGCTCCGAGCTTCCAATGACCGCTCCGGCGACAATGTCGGAGTGGCCATTCAGGTATTTCGTACCGCTGTGGAGTGAGAGATCGAATCCATGTTCGATGGGGCGAAAGTTGATCGGGCTGGCGAAAGTGTTGTCGATCATAGATGTGAGGCCGTGTGCCCTGGCGAATTCGACGACCGCTTCATGGTCGGCCACTTCCAGCATTGGATTCGTCATGGTCTCAACATAGATTGCCTTCGTATTCGGCCGCCGTTTCTCTTCCCAAGACTCCGGGTCATTGCCATCGATGAAATCATAGGATATCCCGAACGTGTGGAGATCCTTCGTGACGAAATCGTGAGTCCCACCATACAAGCAGTTCTGGACAAGCAGGTGATCCCCGTTATGGAGGAACGTGAGCAACGTAGTAGAAATTGCAGCCATTCCGCTCGAGGCCACAAGAGCGTCGTCCGCACCTTCGATCGCGGCCAGTTTCTCGTGGAGCACCTTCGCGTTTGGCGTGTTGTTCAGGCGAATATACTCGATATCATGGTAACCAGGTTCGCTACGGGTCTCGAACATGGCCGACTGAAAAATCGGCATACTCACAGCTCCTTGGACCCGAGGCTCCGGTTCACCGGAATGGATGAGCTTTGTCTCAATACGCTTGAACTTTTTCTCTTTCAAAGTAAAATCCTTCAGCTAGACCAACACTGGGAATCCGGTCAACGATGGCTAAGACCCTTACGTCCACGTAGAGCAGCGCGACGCAAAAATGAGCCTACTATTGGTCTCATAAGCGCAGAACCTTTCGCCTTCACTCGTATCTTATTCGCGGGTCGACTATTCCGTAGATTATGTCAGACACGAAGTTGGCGGCGATTACGGAAAGCGCGATCAGGTAGAACATGGCCTGCATGACAGGGAAGTCCTTGTAGAGAACAGCCTCGTAGAGCCAGGCCCCCAGCCCAGACCAGTTGAACAAAGTCTCGGTAATTATCGCTCCGCCGAGAATACTGCCAAAAGCAAGCGCCGACGCCGTTACCATCGGTAGGGACGCGTTCTTGAACGCATGTTTGAACATTATCACTCGCTCAGAAAGCCCCTTGGCCCGAGCTGTCGTTACGTAATCGTCACTCAAAGTCTCAAGCATCGTTGCCCTAGTCAAAAGGAGGAATCCTCCGTAAGTTATGGACGTAAGCGTTACGACGGGAAGGAAAAGGTACTGCAACTTGATTAGGACCTGAAGTAGAAGCGATGAAGGCGGCCCAATATTGGGGTTCCCCCATTCGAAGGGCTGGTTGTTGCCTGATGGGAACCATCCTAGAGTGATGGCGAAAATCAGTATCAAGAATATGCCGACGAAGAAGACGGGGAGCGAGAAAGTGGTGAGCGAGCTCGTGACCCAGAAGCTGTCCAGTCTCGATCCCCTCCTCTTAGAGACCACGATTCCGATCAATATCCCAAGGAGAATGGAGAGAGCGGTCGAGCTACCAACGAGAAGCAATGTGTTGGCAAGTCTTCCTGAGGTAACAATCTCGTTGAGGACAGGTTCATGGTACTCGTACGAATAGCCAAAATTGAAAGTTAGAAGATTCGTGACGTACGAGACGAACCGCTGCTGATACGAGTCGTGGCAATGGTAAATTGCACATGTGTGATCCCAGGCCTCTTGGTTATCGGGCGTACGCTGGCCTAATATGGCGTAGAACGCGCCGGACTGTCCTGGCATCGCCTCGAAAATAACGAAGTTGAGCAGGACAACGAAGATCACCAAGATCATCGTGTAGATGATCCGTTTGGCAATGAAGACGCGGAGCGTCATACCAACAACCGGATGAGCCAAAAACTAGGAAAATGTTTACTTTAGGCTTGCCGTTTCGTTTAGCAGTCGTAGCCGTTTACTGGATCGATGCTGCACGGATTGAGCGTAACAACTCCCTCGTGTAGAACTGGGGGGAATGCTGCAATGTTTTGCGGTGGGGATGCTATCCAGTCGTAAGGTGCTACCCAGTTGACTCCGACGAAGCGTTGGACGATGCTGACTTGTGATAGACCGACCGGTATTCCCGTCGGGGAGCCGCCTATGCCATGCTGCCAGACAGTGCAACCTGATGTACCAACCGGCTTGCCGAAGCAGAGACTAACCTGGCCGAAGTTAAGGAAGTCAGAACCGAAATTGCCTCTGTCACCTGAATACGCCCACAACGCAAGGTTACCTGCGCTGC
>VBAX01000016.1 GCA_005883075.1 Candidatus Bathyarchaeota archaeon
TCCGAAGGCCCACGTCTTGGTCCTGGCTCGACTACGGGCCCTGATGCCAAGTTGAGATGAAGCACTAGCTTATCACAGTTAGTAACCTGTCGAGTCTAGATCGTTGGACGACCATAGCCGCCCCCAATCTGTCCACTGTGGGAGACCATGATTTGCCCTGCTCCTCTTGAGTACTGACGTCTTCGTCTTGGTCTTTCCAAGCTGCAGGACTATCAGACGAAGTGGTGGGGAGGCGGTTGGGCTTTGCTCGGTAAGCATTTTGATGCTTGCTGGCAGAGGTTCAGTGATGGTGCATGTTTGCTGGAGCGCAAATCACTTAAGAGTCGCAGGGCTTCGCGCGTCGCGAGGTCTTATCGTGAAGTGTAGTGAAGCAAGGACACTTCTATCTCAATTATATGACAGGGAAGAGCCCATTACTCTTGTTCTACCAGCTGATTTGGAATACTTGTCCGTTAACGGCTATGTTCTGAAGACAACCAAGGACGATTACGAAAAGGGGACTAACGATGTTGCCAGACTATCCCAGATGATCACGCAAGTAGACACTGAGAAGTCTAGAAAGGAGCAGGCCGAAGCAACCCTACAACAGGATGAGCGAAAAGAGCACTCGTTCGTATTCCGTCTTGAAGGAAAGGATAGGGATGAGCTACGGGAAAGGATTCAGGAAGAAACAACTGCGGTTTTCGCAGAGGAGTCCGAGCTAACCCAGTTGGAGACAACTGTGAATCAACTCATTCAGGAGAAGTCCACGATCGATCGAATGGTGGCATACGATGGAATATACTTGTCCCTTACAGGTCTTGGGACTCTTGTGTATAACGATCTCGGTGTAAGGTACTACAGGGTAGCCGATGACGAGTTTCCTGATTTCATAGCAGAGATCAAGGCAACCTATGCAGAGTTGCGATCAATAGCCGACAACGCTGCCTCCTACGTGACTCGGATCAGACCTCAAGTCCCCGAGATAGAGGATTTGGAGGACTCAGACAATGGCGGTGTTGGCGTTGAGGTTGAAGCCCGGTCATTGTTATGGAGTACAGGAATAGGGTTAGGCAAACTCCAAGGCAACACTATGCAACTAGGCGACAGGTTCATTGAGGCTCTGAATGCTCTTCGCACGTTCAACTCCACACTTCCCAACAAGCTCATGGCCGCTGAGATCATGACCGCGATGAGCAGTCAAGACATTCTGAGCCTCGAATCCACCTTAAGAAATCTAGACCAACAGCTAAGAAAACAAGGTGTTCCGAAAGAGCAATCCGCTGGAGTTGCCGCCACAATCATGGCAGGCAGAAGATTCGACGGAACTTATCCCATCGACCGATTTGCCCAGGTTAAACATCTGACCAAATCAAGTGAAGCCGCCTCGATACTGGCGGTTATGAATGTTCCAATCGATGGGTTGAGTTCCAAGTTTCAGGAATTCAGGTCTTTGTTTACGTCGTGGGGATACATGACATCCGAGGACACGGAGATCGCCTCGGCCTTCCTGGCAATTGGAGAACTAAACGCAGACGAGGTAGAGGAGAAACTGAAGTATATTCTGGAGCAGCTGCAGAACTACTTACAGTATCCGATAGTGGCAGCCGCGATTCTCGCCTCCATACCCGTGTTCGAGGCGCATGAGGTCCTCGACCTGATGGAGAAAGCAGTTACTCTGCTCACAGGCTATGGTGCAGGACTAGAGCGGTCGGAAGTGGTTACCCTGGCGGTAAGAATGATCCATGGAGTTCGAAATGAGATAGTAAAGGAGATTGATCCTACAGCCAAGATCACGAATACTCCAGTACAATTCACGTATGGACCGCACCCAGGGTTCTTCGTCCGGTATTACCCGGTAATCATAGCTCACTCATCGTATCATGCCACATTCAGTGGTATGGGGGGATTCCATCCAGCTCATAGCCACGGCGTCGGAGGATTTGCAGGTTGAACTACAGAATATTCAGACCAGCTCTCTCGGTATTTGTGGTAGCACTTGCGATTGCAGTGATTGGGAATTCGGTTGCGGCATATGCTCCACGAAGTGGTGATTTCTTCAACTATTCTGAAACAACCACTGTTAACAACGGCGGAGGCTCGTACACTGGGTACACGGATCAAACCCAGACAACTGGGATGGAAAAGATGAACTCTGTCAGCGGAAACAATGTGTCAGCCTCCTATAGCTATTCATTCCAATACAGCAACAACCAGGGTTTGTCCAATTCGAGTTCGTCTTCTGGCAGTTACAACTGGTCGTCGAGCGTCTTCACGTATGTAAAAGGAACGGACCATCAGGTAGGCTACTCAAACCCAATTTACGTTTGGTTTGCCATGAACCCTTCGCTTCCTACCGGGGCCACCTTCTATGCTCTCAATACTCAACTCACGGTGCTTTCGAAGAATTACAGTCTCCAATTACCCACACAAGGTAACCAATACTTTCAAACCATTCAGGCCAAGGGGACGGGTCAATACCAGCGGAATGACGCGTACGGTCAATTTACAGCATCCTACACTTGGTACGAATACTTTGACCCATCAACTGGATACATCGTAGGCTACAACGACGTAGAACAGGACAATGGCCAGTATCTAGGGCAGGCTGGAACCTTCACCTATACAGATACCCTCTATGTCACATCAACCAGCTACAGTCTGGCGCCTGCGAGTCCTCCTCCCACGGACATCGCGGCAGTTCTCTTGGGATTAGCGCCGTATTTTGTCGCAGCACTGGTAGCCATCATATTCATCGTGGTAATCGCAGTCTATGCCTCATCTCGAAGAAGACGCATGGATACTATTCCCGAGCACCCACCGAGCCCTCCAAGCGCTCCATCTTCAACGCCTTGGGAATCTAGGATAGACCTAGGATCAAAGCCACCTCAGCAAGTCGTAGTAAGGGATGTAGCCAAGGTGAACTGCAAGTACTGTGGAACTCTGATTCCAACCACAGTTGATAGGTGCCCGTACTGTGGAGGTCCCAGGCAGTAGCCTTCCAGCCCGGGAAAGAAGTCATGAATTGGCAGTCGCCAAACCCGGGCCTATTACTCTTAGAGGGATGCCCATCAGCCTCAACGTATACGATGGAGCCGCGACAATAACCAGCAAGTACTTCAGACATTTTCAGATGCCGGACTTCGAGAGGATATACCTACCTGATAGCGTGAAGCCATTCTTGCATGTGGACCCGACGGGAACCAAAGAGCTCCTGATCGATGACAACAGGAGTGCTATTGGTAAACAGCCTTACATGACCATTGACGGCGTTGATTTCTATTTCTCAGTCAAGGGAATAGGGTCGACCACCAGTCCGTTCAGCCGCCAGCTCTTCAAGAAAGAGGAGATCTGCGGTCTCCTCAAGAGCGGCACTACCAAGGACAGGATCACGAATGCCATGGAGAAAGAGATGAAGTTCCCGAGGTACCTTACCGGGGAGTTGTGGTCAAGAGGATGCCCCTATGGATCACAAGGACTAGAATTCGCGTCCATCGCTATGAAAGCAACCGAGATGTCGGACACCAGCACTACCTCCATTCACGGGTTTAGGATTGCTCCTTTGGTGAAAATTGTAAAACTGCCGGAAGCCATCCAACGGGAAGTCACTCAGGTGTACTGGTACAGGAGGTTCAAGCAAGTGATGGTTCAGGAAACGAGGCTAATCCCGTCCAATATCAGGATCTATTTCCATTCAGACTGGACCATTGGGGATGATACTGGGGAACTCTTTGACTTCTTCCGCATCGACAACAATGACAAGGCGATGGACTTCCTCAGGAACTTCGTCAAGACCGGAATTGCGATTCTCACTTTATTCGTAAGGTCCATGAACGACAACGGCAATGGAACGTACAGCGGCCTGGACTTCTATGATGTCTGGCTCGATAAGGATGCCGTACTTGCTCCGGATGGCACAATCTTCTGGGCGGACCTTGAAGGACTCCAAGCGATAACTATCGGGGGAAGAGACAGGGATGACCTCGAATTCAATATCGAGGAGAAGATGGAGCATCAGATATACAGGTCCCTGTACGAATTCATG
The DNA here is from genome assembly GCA_005883075.1 of Candidatus Bathyarchaeota archaeon. Taxonomy (GTDB): domain Archaea; phylum Thermoproteota; class Bathyarchaeia; order 40CM-2-53-6; family 40CM-2-53-6; genus 40CM-2-53-6. Next base: position 4,025 of record VBAX01000016.1, read on the forward strand.
TACGCATACGAGCAGATAGAAAGGGAACGCGTCAGGAGGTTCGGTCACATTACTGATCGTAAGACCCAGTTCGAGTATCTCCTAAAGGATGCCTTGAAAGATGATGAAGTTGTAGGCCTTCGTCGCGGCCAAGATAGCCTTGAACTGGTCATAGGCAACATCCTTGGAGAAGAGAGACTGACTAAGAGCTTCACGATCCTGGACTGGTAGCCTATGACATCACCATACAGCTTGAAGAAACCTAGATGGGAATCAGAATACGTGGGAGGAGACTCATGAGAAATAGCAATATCCTTCAGGTGTCCGAGGTAAAATCCATAGATGAGCAACTCGGTGATCTGCCCAAAGGCCTGTCGTTCTTCGATCCGATTCTTCGTCACGAGGCCAAGGAAGCTATTGAGGCCGGCGGTGAAGTTTACGTCTACCGGAGTACTGAGGGACACAAGAATGGTTTGTTCATATATGATGGCTATGAAGCCACAGGAACCATCTTCACGAAATCAAGGGAAGCATTCGATCATTTCTACTCGCTGAAACCTTCCAGCTACATTTTCTCAGAGTATGAAGTAGCGGAAAATCCGAAGGAAGACTGGAACATCTGGCAGCTCGACGTCGATAAGGCTCCTCTGAACCACAGATTCAAGCATCATGTCAGCATAGAGTCTGATGTCGGAGAATTAGAACGCTTCATGGCCGCTTCGCAACCTGAGACAAATAGACAATGGGTCAAGGTTGCCCTAAGGAATGGGGACAAATGCTTCGTTGTCAGAATAGCTAACCGAATCGTTAGTATTGCATGGATGACGATTGTAGGCGGAGTAGCAAGGTCCCACGGCCTCTACGTTGAACCCCAATTCAGAAGAATGGGCATAATGAGCGACAATTTGCAGGCTAGGATCATCTATCTCAAATCAAGGCATGTCCATACTCTGATCAATGAGATTCCAGGGTCTAACATAGCATCAGCTGGCCATGCTGCTAATGCAGGAGAGAAGATTGTTGGCAAGATCTTCCTCTATGCCAGCCCAGATACTAAGTCGCTTTAAAATGAATGAGGCTGATTCTGGTATTCGAGTTTCCCAAAGTGCTTTAGCCATCAAATGCGCTCGATCAATGGTAGTTTTTGCAGACAACTTTTCTATTAGAGGTGGGAATTGCTGTAGCCGCAGCGCTTCTCGTCAGTCTCCTCTTCTACCGACTTGGCCTTCCCATGATCGTCGGCCAGCTGGTCGCGGGAATGCTGGTTGGTCCCTTCGGTCTTGGACTGATCCGCGACACGACAGCCATCGACTTTCT
>VBAX01000041.1 GCA_005883075.1 Candidatus Bathyarchaeota archaeon
AATTCCTCAGGACTGGTCGATCGGTTTCGAGCTGCGTCCCTGTCTACGTTAACGAGGTCCCGGAGATAGACCAGAGCTTCCTTCACCCTGGGGAGAGCACAGAGATGTCGCTTGCGACGCCGCTTACGGATGAGGCGATCGCGAACAACTCCACGATCCCAATGTGGATTATGACATTCTCCGAATATTACCTCGCCTACAAACTTGCAGTAGAGCCCGATGGGCCAAGAATCATATTCCTAGATAGGAGCCTAGCTACAAGTCTCGCCAGCCTCATCTACGACACGTCAAAACGAAAGCTCTGGAAGACCAACGGTGCCCTCTATGGATTCGATGTCGACGGCGTTCCATTAGATGTCAACGATCTAGCATACGGACGCCACCACATCGACAATCCAACACTTGACCTCCCCGCTCCACGCGGCGACTATTTGCGCTACAGATGCTGGCTAACACTTGAACGCCACGGTCCACAATCTCTCGATTCACTATGCTCACTTCTGAGAATCAGTGAACCGGACAGGCGGCGGCGATTAGAACGAATCCTTCGCAAGTCAAAACTCGAAGGCTTCCTGGAAGAACTCCTCGGGACCTACGGGCTGAAGGATCGATACCTAGGTACATGGGCTCGGATCAAGACTCTTATCGACACGATTGGACATCGAATGTTCGAAGAGAAGCCCAAACAGAACCCCATGAGGGTCTGGAAGAACAACGAATGGCACTGGCTCACTACACAGGATCTCGCGTTCCTCACCCTCTTCACTCTCAACCTCTTGGTCGAAGAATGCTGGCGCAAACAAATTCTCCTAGTAGGTCTTACGAAAGATACAGCCGCCAGAGACCTGAAGAATCACGTTCTTCCAGTTCTCTCCTCTAACAAAATCTGGTCTGGAGATATCACTCAACAAGAGTTGAGTCGGATACCGAACACCGACAGGATGATGCTCCAAACACTCAGCGTGTTCAGCCACGAATCTATGAAAGTGCCGTGGTCGCTCACAGAATACGACTCCGCCTTCCTCATGATCGTACCTGATTTCAAGAAACAGTTGGGTTTCGTAAGCGGCGCTATCAGGAATAAGATAACACCAGAGAGGCTATTCTTGAAATCTTACATCCAACTCTCCCAGACCGACATCGATCCCCAGCTTCGCAGCAATGTTCTGCTTCTCGACAGGCTATCATACGCTAACTTTGACTATCGTCCAGATTCAACCCTCACGTTCAAACACACATATGGCAACGCCGAAGAAACGGTTAGACCAATAGTATTCACGGACAAGACCGTACCGAACCCCATTCAAGAGCTAGTCATGCAAACTCTTTGCTCGATGACTAGCAATAGTATTCCCGAGCTTTTCGGCCACAACAAGCCCCTCTTCATAGCGGACAAGGTTGCCAAGTGGCATAATGAGGAGATGAGGCGGATAATTGACACAACCGGCAAATGGCTTATGAATAATCCCAGCCTCCGACACTTTGTATTCTACATGAGCACTTTCAGGGAGAGGAGAAGCGAGATTGAAGGTAGTCGAAGAGACAGCTTCTAGATATTTCACGGATTTCGACGGGCGCTTCAAAGCCCGCCTCAGCCAGGTAACACCCGCGTTCATGCCCGTGGCCACCCACGAGCTGACAGGTACCTCATCACGCTACGAGTGCCGGATCAAGGTCGAATACAACAAAGACATCATGAGCCTCATCGAGGAAGGAATGCTCGTCGCGGTACGCAATTTCAAGTCAACCCAGAAACAACAGAGATTTTCCCTGATGGTCATAAGCCGCGTCTGGCCTGAACACTATGGCCTCAAAGGGCTCTCTGAATCCAGCTACTATCCGATGCAATTCGAGATCATCCAACAATCCGTCCGAGACTGGGACACTAGCGACAAGTCAACGATGATGGTACAGATCAGCGCTCTACCGATCAACTATGACCTGCTCATAGACGGTGATGGCGAACCGAAGTACGAGAAAGGATTCTCTTACCCAGTTATCGCTGCTGAAGCAAACATTCTGAACCGCGAAATGATCAGCCACATGTACAACAAGCGAATCCTCGACAAGATCGGCTACAAAGCAAAAACGACGACAAGTGACGCGTACAAGGACCCACGCATCGGAACAATCCAGATGTTCGAGTCCATGGAAGAAAAAATTCCTATCTATCTCGATTTCGAATCTATGGTCCGGTACCACTTCGGAATCTTCGCCTTCACCGGTGCCGGAAAGTCAAACCTCCTGGCAAACACTCTAAGGAGAATTCTCCTCCATGCCCCCGAGATCAAAGTCGTCGTGTTTGACATATCGAGCGAATATCCATTCCTATTGATGGACCTGTTTGCTGATGAGAAGATCCCCTCGAAGATTATCCTAGAGAATCCTGTCGCGTCTGCAGAGCAATTCTATGTCAGTGTTGTCAAGCCTCGAGACTATGAGAATGATGATAGGGTCCGGAAGGTCTTCGCGAGGATTTTCAGCCAGAAGAAGATCAGCTACTACCTCAAACCCGAATCCAAGATCCCGACTTACGGGGACATTCTCGATGAGCTCACCAAGATGCGGGGAGACAACCTAGAAAAACCGCACTACATTAACGCGCTAGACCGCATACGACAGTTTGTCAGCGATTACAAGCACGAGAACGAAAAGACCGACTCAACCTTTGTCAACGAAGAATTTCTAACCGGCCTCGACCAAGCTGGACAGAGCGCTGTCAAGGAGTTCAGTATATCCGATCGCAGCGGAGTGTACTCATGGGCCACTTCTCGGCTTGCGCTCACCGAGAACATCAAGCGGGCCGAGAAGGAACGGAAAGGTGCGGGCGGGCTCGACATTGAGGGCATTCGGGAGCTTGTGGAGAAGGAATCGCGCCTGACCTGCATATCCATATCGGATCCTGTCGCCATCAAAGAACTCGTTATTCATCTCGCCCGCGAGTTCCTGCAGCGCCGAAAACGATCCTTCAAAGTAAAACCGTACGTCCTCTTCGTCTTCGACGAAGCACAGGAATTCGTCCCAGACTTATCCGGGTCCGGAGGAATCGACAAAGACTGCTCTAGAACTGTTGAAACACTGCTACGGCAGGGCAGAAAATATGGCCTCGGAGGATGCCTCGCAACCCAAAGGATCGCCTATCTCAACACGAACGCTCTGCAACAATTACACACGTACTTCGTGGGAACGCTGCCACGTCCATATGATCGAACTGTTGTCAGCGACACCTTCACCATCGACAAGCAAATCCTGGAGAAGACTCTAGAGTTTGCACCTGGTGAATGGCTGCTTTCCAGTTTCATCGCCACAGGAATGGAGAACGTACCCATCTTCATCAGAGCCGACAATGCCGAGACAGAAGTCGAGAAGACACTGAACAAGCTAGCTTAGCCAGAAATCGCCTATTATCCGCCCTGATCTAGAATCTGGGGACCGGGGAGCCCAAATTTGCCCTAGAATCATTCACGAACCGCTCTAGATTTCCACTCATTTCGCCATCACATTTGAGCCCTGACTGTGCCCTGAATCGCCATCGCCCATTATCCCAGCCAGACAGGAAATTCTCTCTTGAAAAAAGAGGTGGGAATAAGAGCAGAGCATCTCGGGACGCAACAGTGCCTCTCCCAACCGACGTTTTAGAGGGTACAACTGGCTTTTAGACCAGGAGAACCAACCGAAATCGAACCCACTTGATGACTAGTCCGGTCTGCGCGTCCTGCGGCCAGCCACTCATCCCGGGCAGCCGCTTCTGTGGCCGATGCGGGGCCCCAATAAGCTTCCAACCTATGACCACTCAGCCTAAAGGCCAAATGGCCAATTGGAATACTCCATTCAGAGGAACACAGTACATCGTTGACCAGAAAATACTCGCCATACGCGACACGTTCGGGATCAAGGATCCAAGCGGAAACATGCTAGCCTACGTGAAACAACAGCTTGTAAGCTTCGGGCCAAAGTTCTGGTACGAGGGAACGGACGGCACACGCCTAGGCGAAATTCATGGGAAAGTTCTCACCATCAGACCCACGTTCGAGATATACAACGCCCAGAACCAATTGCAAGCTGTCATAAAGAAGAAAATCCTCCAACTGATCGGTTCCCAGTGGTGGATGGAAAACTCCTCGGGACAGGAGATCGCGAAAGTCCATGGAAACCTCCTGGAACATGACTACAAGGTCCAGGCGCCGGATGGAACACAGTTAGCGCAGATTCACAAGAAATGGGTCAGTGTGCGCGACTCGTACTGCGTCGAGATTCAGAATCCATCATTCGACCCCTATCTAGTCCTCTCCTACGCCATATCCATGGATCACACCGAAAAGAAAGAGGACCATCACTCCGGCCTCAGCCCATTCTAGTATAGTCTGAGAGCCGAATCGAAGCGTAGCGGAAGAGTATTCTACCAAGACCCGATCTTCGAGTCCTGAAGGGCTCGATGGACGAGGGCGACAGTACATCATTAGGGGGAATTGACCAATGCGCCCCAAGATTCTAGCTGAATACTCTCTCCTCATCGCTTGGGCCATAATCTCGATCGTAGTAGTCTTGACCCTTCACCAATCCAACTACACAGTCGCCTTCCTCACTTTTGGAGCGGTAGTAGCAGCAGCTCTCTTGATTGCCTGGGCAGCAGAAGCCTCGGAGTTCTCAATCAGCAAGGGACTAGCACTCGCCATTGTCGCGATTGTTCAGACTATCCCAGAATATTTCGTGGAGGGAACCATAGCATGGAAAGCGGGCAAAGACCCGTTGAACTGCGCGATCGATTGCTGGATCCCAAACGTGATCGCCAACTTCACAGGAGCAAACAGACTGCTGACAGGACTCGGGTGGCCATTGATAATGTTCACAGTCGTGATTCAGAAAAGAAGGACTGGCCTGAAAGGTCCTACCAATATAGCTCTCCGGAAGGAGCAAAGCGTCGAGCTTGTTTTCATGCTAGGATCCTCGCTTTACTATCTATTTGTATTATTGCGAGGCGAATTGTCGATTCTGGATTCACTAATCCTCGGAGTTACCTTTGTGGGATACATGTGGCTACTCTTCCGATTGCCAACGGAAAAGGAAGGACCGGGAGAGGTTCTTGAAGGGCCGCCCCGGGCGCTGATGGAAGTAAAGTCTGTTGCACGAAGACTCGCCCTGATCGTCGGACTATTCGTCTTTGCAGCCCTAACCTTTGTCTTCGTCACCGATGCCTTCGTCGAATCCATCAGAACCATCGCAGTTTCCTTCCTCATCCCCTTTCTTGGCTCTGGAGCCGTGTTCTTCTCAATCCAGTGGATAGCACCCGTCCTTTCAGAATTCCCCGAGAAGGTCTCGGCATTCAATTGGGCCAGGACAATACGGTTGGCGCCGACAGCACTACTCAACTTCATGTCTTCATCCGTAAACGAATTGACTGCTCTTGTGGCGCTGATACCGATAGTGTTCGTGATCAGCTCAGGTAGCGTAACGGGGACAATTCCGGTCGGCCAGCATGACGTCGAAATTTTCTTGACGATGGCTCAATCGCTCTACGCTTGCGCGGCACTTCTCGACCTCGAATACAATGTGTCAAACGCAACCGTTCTCTTTGGTCTGTGGGCGGTTTCAACGGCGATCGTCGAGGTTAGATTGGCGGTTGGAATCGTCTTCCTGATCCTTGCCGCAGCAGAAGTGATCATACAGCGAAAGAAGATTATGGCCTTCTCCGCCTTCCGCGAGACACTTAGGGACAAGATCTTTCGAAGTTCCAAGGACAGCATATGACGCGACGACTTGCCACTAAGCGGGTTGGTCGCCAGTGAGAGATGAGGAGGAGCGGAAGTCAGCGAATGGGACGGTACTTTAGAGTGTCAGCCTTCTGTCGTTCCCGATCCTTCTCGGCAACCTGTTCCGCCAACTGCCTCTCGATTCTTCGCTCCTTCTCGATCGGAATGAGCTCGTTCATCTTTTCTACCAACCGCTCTGCCTCCACATGTTCGAGCGGAATGTGAATATCCCTACGATGTGGAATTCTGATGTTCACCTTTCCGGAAGATTCGACAGTTACTTTCTCGATCTCCCACAAGTGCACATCCAACGGAATGATAGTCTGAAACATCCAGCCAATAGTATCCCTCAGGGCCGGCCTGGCCTCTGCTAATTTCTCAATCTCAGCACGCGCACCGTCCTTCAAGTCGACCTTAAGCAAGTCAGATTGAAGCCTAACCTGAAAATGAGGCTTGTCAAGCAAGAACACAGCAGGCTTATCCGGCAAATCCGAACCCTCTGTTCCAGCCAACGAGTCGGTTCGTATTTATTCTTATCAACCGGTCTTTCCCTGTGATATAACCCAGGTCCTTGACTGCAAAGGAACTCCGGTGCCTGAAGAAATCATTTCTCCCTTACAATGCCTAGTTTCTTTGTATGGTTCCGGTCAGCCAACCAAATGGAGTGGCATCTTTAGGTTCATCAATGCCCACTTGGACCTTTAGTCCAATAAGAGGATCTCGATTCTAGTTAGTTAGGTTCATGAGTCTAAAGTCGCCTTTGCTTTGTTCTCATGGATTTCAACTCACGATCATAGCCCTATGTTGAATCAGCATCGCCATCATCATCTGATTCGTCCAGAGGAAAACAGCTTGGGAATTGTTGTAGTTCAGAACGTAGTTCCTCTGCTCCCCTCTTTATCTGCTCGCGGCTGAACCAGAGCACCTTCGAAAAATGCTCCTTCGGAGCGGGCTTTGGAAACTTCTGGCAGTAGACGCGAAGCAAAATGCTGTCTTGAGTTCGTCGCAGAGCCTCGAACAATAGAACAGGTTCGAGAAAGTCTATGCTCCAACCGGCGCGCGGATCATCTCTTGCAATTCCCTCCAACCATTTAGAAAGATCTCGTGCTTCTTCCCAAACAAGTGCAGGGTCCTCCGCCTCCCAAGATTCCGAGCCTACTTTCATTCTCACATTAATAACGAGCCAGTCATCTCTAGCGTCTACTGCGTGTGGAGTCTCATATCCAACTACTTTCAGCTCAAGCCCTGAACCATCGTCGGCTCTCAGAAGCAAAGAGCATCTGCACTCGCCCAATGGCGGCCCCTTTCCTTTTTAGTTTCCTTCTGTATGGAATCCCCATGCGCGATCGTTCCTCGAAGATTGACAAGTGGGTCAGGTCCGATGAAGATTTCAAGGAGATGAGCTGGCACGATGTTGTCATTCACGGCTTGGCAACAAGCAACGAAATGCTTTCCGGGCCCGACGAAGAACCGCGCTTTGAGTCTCAAAAACTGCTCTTCGATATCGACTATGTCCTCAGCTGGCGAGAGTCACTCGCTGAGCGGCAAGCGGACTTCTGGGTTTCTCCAGCAACTCTCGTTTTCGAAGAGGTCTCCAATTTGAATGTCAACTTCGGGTCTAAATCTGGCAAGCCATTGCTGGTGATCTACGCGATCGGGCGAGAAGGCCGCCATTGGACAATAAGTCTGGATGGGGGGCAAATCTCCTTTGATTCAGCAGGATTCAAGAAATACATCCGAAGAGAACCAGTCCTCAAATCACATTTCACCTACCTCAGCGATTCGGAGCGCGGCGGCTTCTCCTTCAGACGCGCGCATGACTAAAGCTCGGTGTGTCCGGCTATTAGTTGACCGACGATGGAGAAAAAGATGGGAACGGGTCGGTTTTCAAAGGTTTTCGATGAGTTCAAGCGGATTCCCTTTCCCCCATCCGGTGGAGGAAACAAAGACCTTGAAGATGCTCACGCTTCATTGATTCTCTATGATGCGGATACCGCCGGCGTTGTTACAAGCATCCTCGACAATCCGCGGCCTTCTGAAGAGAGAATACACCAACTGATCGACCTCCAAGCAGATTACGGGCTTGAAGAAAGGTTAGAGAAGCTAATCAAAGCGTTTCCCGACTCTAACATCGTAGGAAAATTAGCTCGCGAGTACATGGGTTACTATTACGAGATCAGAAAATTATTGCAAGCTGCAAATTCATATTTGCTCTCGATCGGTGTCAACGTACCGGACTGGCGGGTGATCGAAAACTATCGGGACATGGCGGACCCGATCAGACCAGTCCTCAAGTCAGCTCTTGCTGGAGAACGCGAAGTTCTACCGCAGAAGCCCTTCGTCGAAGCTTGGTTGGGTTATGCCCTCCATTGCTATGGAAAGACTCCAGACTTTGGAGGAAGTCATCGCGTCGGCTGATGCAATTAACCATGCGATTCCCAATGCTGATGAAATAGCATGGGCGTTCCTGCGTTTGAGAAGGAGAGGATGGTTATTGATTAAAGATGATTCATACGGATTCACTCCTAAAGGAAGGCGTGAAATCGATTCTGTCGTTCGCGGGGTCACTTACCACCACTCGTTCGAAGTGCTGGAAAGATGGATTCTAAACCATCCACCACCGGGCGAAGAGTGATGAGACTCTGACAAATATCTGATACAGGCGACTGAGGGGTACTAACTGAGTTGGGCGAAACTGAAGTGCGGTGCGGGGTCACCCGACAGGGGGAGAAGCGAACTTATTCTTATACGCAGTTGGCCCCGCGCGGTTTTGCTAGATGCTGCCTATAACCGGTTTCAAGATAAGCAACACTACAGCTAGAATGGAGCAGAACAACCCTGCGATAAAAGAGAGTGCGCTAGAAGTCCACAACTTCTTCCTAGTCGGATAAATAGTGTACGAAAACACGGAGAATGCTGATAGAAGAAAGCCCATCGCGCCCGCCAGTAGCGTATAGTTCAACATGAGCCCGGGAGAAGTCGAGAATTGTAGCACGGCCAGGTCTAGACCGGCGAGGGTCGCTGGATACGAGGCGTTGACTATCGGTTTGATGAATTTCTCTTCAAATTCTTCCATCGACCGAGACCTATGTTTTTGGCTAAGCAGTCTCACGCTTTAGTGTTTATGATCTTGATACCGTTCGAAGAGGAGTGGTGGACCGGGCGGGATTTGAACCCGCGGCCTTTCGGTCACTCTAGATCGACCGGATCTATGCGAACCGAACGTTCTTCAGCCCAAGACTTTATTCGTCTTGGTATACCAGGCTGAACTACCGGCCCAGCAGAATCGCGCCGCGTCCAATCGAAGTCTTAAGACTTTGGAGAAACAAGAGAGGATGGACTGTTGGAAAAATCTTAATACGCGTCTTGGTCCCGCTCGCTAAATTCGTTGGGCCGGTAGCTCAGCACGGTTAACTGAGAGCCCGCAACGCTCTTACAGGCCGAGGAGCACACGGCTGATAACCGTGGGGTCGAGAACCATCACGGGAACCGGTCGACAGAGTTCAAATCTCTCCCGGCCCACCACTCTGGCGGTGAACTAGCGGAGGCCCGGGAAACGCGAGGCTGCCCTGTAGTTCCACTAGTATGCTGTCCTTTAGAGCCTTGATCACCGCTGGTAGCTCGTAGTTGTCGTTGTCTTCTGGGGCTGTGTAGATTCTGTGTGGCTCTGTGATCGTTTGATGTCGCGGGAGGTAGTTTTCTGGGTTGACGCCGAGGCTTTGCAGGATATGTGTCGTGAACTTTCGTTTGTATTCTGCTTCGCGGGGTTGTTTCGAGATTCTCAGGTCGGCTTTGTTGTAGATGTCTCTGAGGAACTCGATGCCCTTTGATCGTATGTCATGGTAGGTTGAACTTCTGTGTCCCAGCATAGAACTAGGATTTGATTACCGCCGAGTATTGTAAAAAGGTCCAACGAGAGAGCCAAGGCCGGTTGAGGCTTTAGCCTATGGCGTAGAGGTTACCATCGCCGCTTCCGATGTAGATTGTTCCATCGGAACCGATGGTTGGGTCTGACAACAAAACTATAGGACAACTGAATGTGGCGCATGTAACGGTAGGGTGTATCACAAACTTCCATGCCAGAGTCCCATTCGGAGCCACTGCGTATAGACTGGCATTTCCATAGCCTGAGGGCACTGGCGCACAGCTACAGAATCCCTCGACTCCGACTCCGAAGTAGAGAATCCCGTTCGACCCGATAGCCACAGAAGACAGCCCAACAAGGCCGTAGAAACAGCAAGGATTTCCAGAGCCATTAGGTCTTTCGATTGGGAACTGCCATCGTAAAGTACCATCTGGATTAATTGAGTTAAGCCCGCCTTCTCCCGAACCGTAGATAGTCCCATCGGGTCCTATGGATGGAGAACCGAACATCCCCGGAGTCAGCCATTTTACCGTTCCATCAGGACTGACAGCGGAGCTGTCGATGTAGACTGTGCCATCAGAACCGACGGCAGGAGAGTTAAACTCGCCATAGCTGAACAGCCCCCACTTGATGGTCCCATCTGGGTTCAAGGCTACCAGACACTTGTTCAACGCCTGTTGACATGAGTCGGTCGGGGGAGGATCGTCGATTTCTACATACACTGTACCGTCAGGGGCAACAGCAGGTGGGCCGACAACCTCCCCGTGTGTAGCCAGCTGCCACTTGACGATGCCATCCGGATTGAACGCAAAGACGTGGAAGCCCACGTCTGATACATAGATTGTTCCGTCAGGACCAATCGTGGGAGAATTGAAGGAATCGACTCCTTCTACCGGATTCGGATTGGTAAAATTCCATTTCTGTTTTCCGCTTGGGTTGATCGCGTAGAGGATTCCCTGGGGGCGTTCGCCACCGCATAAATGGCCTCCTAGGTAAACAGTCCCATCGGAATCTATCGCCGGAGTGACTGCGCCAAATTCAAAGTCATGGCAAAGTGTTTGGAACTTCCATAGCAACTGTCCTTGCATGTTCAGCGCGTACAAGTTGCCATCCTCGCTAGTCACGTAGATTCTTCCATGACCTACCGCCGGTGAAGCATCGACCGGGCCCCCCGTCTGGAACGTCCATCGTAGGAAGGGAACAGTGGGACCGGGAAATGGAGACAGTCCTGTATGTTGTGCGTTTCCGTGAAACATTGGCCATGCCGAGGCTGCCGATGATTGGAGTGATGGCGATGGTAATATGGAGAGCGCGACCAGGGACAATACCGTGAGAATTGTCAAGAACATTTCACAGACAGCTTACAGTCTTTTATTTCTACCGGGAGGTGAATACGGCATCTAGCGGTGCAACAAAAGGCGAAAACTTAGACTTCCTTTCCCAAATCGCAAGCACCTTAAGCCACAAAAGCAAAATCCCCTGTTGCCGATTTGCCACACCTGTCTCAAGATCGCACAAAAAGACTCCGAAGGTGGCTTAGCCGAAAGGAACTCAAATACGCTATTACGGCTGCAACAATCACGGGACTAATAATCGCAAGATGGCTTGTCGACGCATACTCCCTAGACAAGAATGTTGGAACCCTCGGAAGTGCCGTTTATTGGCAGTCCTATGGTAGTAGTTTCACTCCCTGGCCTCATCTGGGAGAGGATGTCTCCAAACCTTGCATTCCTCGGCCTCCTGAGTATCTCGAATGCCAACTTAGAATAGTTCCAGACCTGAACTCCACTGACAGGATGATTCATGGATTTCTCAACCTTAACATTCCGTTTGCGAATCTTCCTCTTGCTCCATTAATCGCGGTTGGAATAGTGTTCAGCATCATGTATGTGGCTTACAAGCTTCTTCATCGGCAAAAGAGAAAGACCTAGAGTTGGCGAAACCAGAAGGGTTTCGAACCGGGAAATAGACTCGCCTTATTTTTCGAGCGAATCCAGGCGGGCCCCACCAGTGGACGACATAGTTTCCACCATCGTCCTTCCCTTGAATATGAGTAGGATGCTTTGTGGGAGACAGATAGACCAGTCTGCCAACTACTTCAGAAAAAAAGTGGGGGCAGTCTCAGTGTCCGCGGGGCCTGTGTCTTTCACCGCTGGCGGTCCGAATCTCTCCCGGCCCACCAAAGACTAGGCAAACCTCTACTTCGCGCCAAGCTCTCCAAACGCGTACTCCAATTCCTGGTCAGGACTGGTATCAAACACAGGCACCCTCTTCACAAGTCCTGGAACCGTTCTTAGATCAAAATCCTCAGCGTGTAAACTCTTCTTCAAATCCTTAGGTGACAACGGAAACGAGACTGGAGCGCCGGCCTCAGGTCTGAGAGAAAACGGAGCCGCAATAGTCTTTTGCAGACCATTCTGGAAATAGTCCACGTAAACCTTCCCAGCTCGCTGAGCCTTGTTCCGCGAGGTTGAAACCATCTTTGGTGCCAGCCGTTCCAGCAAAACACCCAACAGTAATACGAACTGTCGGATTATCTCGATCGAATACTTGGGAACTATCGGGATCAGGAAATGAATCCCGTCGGCGCCCGAGGTCTTGATCATATGCCGCAGTTTCATCTGATCTAGCGCTACGTGAACGGACTCCGCGATCTCCACTGAATCCTCGAATCCTGCAGGCGGATGTGGATCCAAGTCCACCAGTACCATATCATGCAACTCGACGTTGGGCGCGGAGGCGAGAAACTGGTTAATCTCGATACAAGCCATGTTCGCCAACCAGACCAATGTTGCCTTGTCATCACACACAACGTGCCTAGCGGTTTTGTTCAGGCTCTCAGATCTTACTGGTGCAGTCCTCACCCAGTCAGGATGATGAGGCCAGTCCTTTTGGACGAACGATTTTCCCGGGACGCCGTG
>VBAX01000017.1 GCA_005883075.1 Candidatus Bathyarchaeota archaeon
TCGCGCGTAGCGACATTCTCTTCGAGAAGCTTAACGCTTTCGTTGATGAACGGCATCAGGGCTCTGTTGACTATGAAGCCTGTCTTGTCGGCGGACTGGACAACGGTCTTTCCGAGGGTTTCTACGAAAGATGTCGCGGCTTTGACAGCATCCGGGGACGTTCGTTCTCCTTTGATAAGCTCCACTAGCTTCATTGTTGGGACGGGGTTGAAAAAGTGCAGTCCTAGGACCTTTTCGGGTCGTCTTGTGGCCGAAGCAATCTTGCTGATGCTTATTGAAGAGGTGTTCGAAGCTAGTATCGTGTTCTTGGGGCAGACCTTGTCCAGGGTGGCGAAGACTTGTTCTTTTATCTGAGGATCTTCGAATACTGCTTCCACCACTAGATCAGCGTTGTGGCAGGCTTTTGTGAAGTCGATGCTTCCTTTGACACTAGAGTGGATCTGAGAGGCCTGCTCCTTGTTGATGTGCCCGCGACTTAGATTCCTCTGGACGTAGTCGTCGACTCGATGCATTCCTTGGTCGAGGAGCTTCTGATCCTGCTCGACAATTGTTACTGCGTGTCCGGAAGCTGCGGAAGCGTAAGCGATGCCTGAGCCCATTGTGCCTGCGCCAATAACGACGACGTTCATGTGTCTCTTGTCTGACGTTAGTTGGATTGGCTCATAGGGTTTTCCACAACGGAAGCAGGTGAGGGTATGAATGGAAGATTCTCGTCATAAGGAGTCACGCCGCTTAGAAAGTTTGGAAGCTTCTCAACCGAAAGGAGAACCGCGCTTTCGACGAATTGAGCTGGGGGCTCGGATAGCGTCAGAATCATAGGGAGTGCGTGCGGCTCGTTGTCTATTCGAATCATCTTTTCTCGAAGTCTCGGCAGGAGATGCAAGGTCGCGATTCGCTGGTGATTCGCTACAGGCTTGAATCTGGAAAGACTACTTGGGGTATTCCAATGCTTGCAGTCAATCGCCAGCACTAGCTCGCCGCGAAATCCGACGACGTCGATCTGCCAAACTCTACCTTCTCCTTTGATTCGCACACTCTTCTGGGTTCGAAATGCTGCTTCCTCCAGACATCTCTCCGCGAAGTTCTCGAATTCCTGCCAAGTGAGAACTTGCGCAGCTTCTTTTAGCATTCCAGCTCGGGCGATTTCTAGGGCGAGCTGGATTCGAAGCCCGGGTTTCAGAGAAATCCGAGTGTTAACATCTCCTATTACGCTTGTCAGGACTTGTCTTGCAAAGGATTCTGTGGTCTTCGCATTTAATGCGATATCCTCTAGCTCCACTCTGTTTCCGTCTTTGCTTGGTTTCAGAGTTTCGGTCAAGACTCTTGACGTGCCTCCTTTGATAAGAAGATTCATTGCGGTTCTTCTAGAATGGAGAGTATGCGAAGGTAAGTACCAACATAAAGAGAGCGAAGATGTAGAGCAGTTTTCTTGAGTTGCTTACTGGACTGATATCGTCAAGTGGCTCAACGCCCGCGAATCCTCGGCGTGAAAAGAACATGAAGGCCAAAACGAGCAGGCCGAATGGATAGTACCCGGCAATGAATAAGAGGGCCAATCCGATCACGCTGGCAACTCTATGTCCGCCCGGACCGAAGACTGCCCTGGAAATATGGCCGCCGTCAAGCTGCCATGCTGGGACTATGTTGAGGAAGGTCAGCAGAGCTCCGATTTGTGCCGCGAAGAAAAGCTGGTTGTCAAGAAGCACACCGGGCCGAACCATACTCGTGATTTGAGAAACGATTATCAGAATAAGAGGTTGTCTCGCGATCAAGCCAAAGTCGATATTAGAGAAGCAGCTTGAGACTCCGAGCTGTGCAGCGCACGTAACATTCCACGTATCTAGCTGGGTTGCTTGGCTGGCGTTGGGGAGTATTCCTATGAAGACGCTCAGCGCTGCGACAGCTATTGTTACAATGAAGCCGATCACGGGCCCGCTTAAGCCGAGATCAAAGAGCTGATCCCTGTTGGCTGGGGGTGATTTGAGAGAGATGAGTGCCCCAAAGGTCCCGATTGGAGGGGGGCCTGGGACAAAATAGGGAAGGGTTGCATCCATCTTGTGATGTCGAGCCGCTGCTTTGTGCCCGAATTCGTGAAGCCCTATTATTGAAAGAAGACCCCCTGCGAACAGCCCGCCCTTAAGGTACGGGTTCGCCGTAGGATCAATTATCGCGATAAGTTGTTGCTGGAGGACTTGGGTTCCGAATAGGCCCGTTGTCCAAAGATAGTACCCGGCGATGAAGACTGTGGTGACAGTCGCGAGGAAAAGTCCTAGGTTGATAGTCTTGAGAGATGGTTTGACTTGTGGTTTCTGGAAGACTTTGACTGTCAGCCCGTCTGTCGTCCCTCTGATGGCAGCTATCAGCCCTTGTTGACGTAGTTGGTCCAACAATCTCTGGAATTTCTTCTTAGCTGGTTCTGGCGTTACTTGAACTGTGGGGATTCCGTACGGGTCCAAGAAAGCGTCCGTGACGTGAAACTCTGTAGCGACCATCGTTTTGATGGAATCCAGCGGTGGGCCAGTATAGACTGCGAAGGTAGTTTGAGTCGCCGGTAAAGGAGTCGGCGTTGGGGCCGCATCACTCACTCAAGAGTCGCCTGTCTTTCGCGGCTCGCTCCGTTCTGAGCGATTTAAACGTGTTGTCAAACTGTTAGAAATTGTCGAATTCGACGACAAGATATTATACATCAAGATTCCCAACTATCTTAGAAAGAGAGTTGCTCGAAGCACCGTACCTGTTGCGTCCATTCCGCCCGGACGATCTATCATCGGTTATCGAAATCAACAGGGTCTGCCTTCCCGAGAATTATAGCCCGTACTTTTTCATGGAGGTCTACAAGAGCTGTCCCGAAGCGTTCATCATCGCGGAGAAGGAACGCAAGGTAGCGGGATATATTATGTGCAGGCTTGAGTTCGGTTTCTCGGATGTTCGCAGATTCAGAATGGTTCGAAAGGGACACGTGGTTTCAGTCGCGGTCATGCCAGATTATCGACGCCAAGGAATAGGAAAGGAACTCGTTCTCGCGGCGATGAAGGCCTTAGAACTGCACGGGGCTGAGGAGTGCTTCTTGGAGGTTAGGACTGCCAACGAGGACGCGGTCAGACTCTACAAGAATATGGGTTTTGACACGGCCAGGGTTGCGACACAC
The DNA here is from genome assembly GCA_005883075.1 of Candidatus Bathyarchaeota archaeon. Lineage (GTDB taxonomy): Archaea > Thermoproteota > Bathyarchaeia > 40CM-2-53-6 > 40CM-2-53-6 > 40CM-2-53-6. The sequence continues at coordinate 3,149 of VBAX01000017.1, forward strand.
TACTATCATGATGGCGCTGATGCTTACGTTATGAGCATCAAGTTGCCCCATAACCCGCCGATGAACTAGGCGGAGTTTCGGCCTTTCTCCTAGCTCTCGCCACAAGCGGCCCTAGAATCAAGACCGCTGTAGGCAAGTAAACGAACGAGAGATTGAAACTAAGCGCGAAAGGGTTCACGTTGAATGCATAAGCAAGGCTCGCGACCACAGACAATACTATCATCGATACAAGGGCGGCTCTCCACGAGAATCGCTCGTCAGCTGCGTTTACCCCTGTAAGGAGGACTGGTTCTTGAGACGGCTGAATGGTTACTCGTCTTCCTTCTTTGACCTAGGCTTCTTCTCTTCTTCCACCGGATGAAGGAGCCATTTCAAGGGTATGTTCTGGCTAGTTCCGTCAGGCAATGATCGACGGATGCTGATAGGTAAAACGCCTTCGTCAAGTTCAAGCAGAGCCACATCAATAGGCGACAGCAGTCCTTGTTTCAAGTCGAGCAGAACCGGGGCTCCCATTGATATCTGGAGGGCCCTAGCCCCTACTACCCTCGCTTTCTCGAAGCGTGTGAGTTTTGGGGGTCCGATCTCGATGCTATCGGGCTCTCTAGTAATCGCCGCTTCCCTCGTCGTCACCCTCGTCCTTTCCCTTCGGTCCACCTTGACCACCGGGGCTGGACTTCGCAGCGGCGATCACGTCATCGATCTTCAGTATCATTCCTGCGGCCTCAGAGGCCGATTTTATCACCTGTATTTTTACCCCTATTGGTTCGAGAATACCTCTCTCCTTGAGGTCCGCCACCTTGGACTCGTTCACATCTACCCCTGCCCA
>VBAX01000018.1 GCA_005883075.1 Candidatus Bathyarchaeota archaeon
AGCAACAGATACAGAGAGGTGACTCTAGACGCTGTTTCCGAGGCACTTCTCGAATCCGGAAAGCTCGATATTTCGGCATCGGTATCACGATTAAGCCCAGCAGAACTAGCGGCATACTGCTACCAAGACGCGGAACTCGTCATGAATCTAACGAGTTTCGATGAGGAGGTGGTCATGAAACTGATCACTGCACTCTCTCGAATAAGTTTCCTCCCCATGGAAGACATGTCTCGCCAGGGTGTCTCGGGCTGGATTAGAAGCATGTTGTTCCGCGAACATCGGGCTCGAGGTTTTCTCATTCCACGATCGGAAGAGATCACCGCCAAAAAAGGATCGACTAGTACAACTGCAGTAATCAAGGGCAAAAAGTACAAGGGTGGAATGGTCGTCGACCCAGTTCCAGGTGTACACTTCGATGTTGCCGTGCTCGACTTCGCTTCGCTATATCCATCTATAATCAAAACATGGAACCTTGGCTACGAGACGATTCTTTGCGGACACGCAG
>VBAX01000019.1 GCA_005883075.1 Candidatus Bathyarchaeota archaeon
AAGGACTCTCGCCGGAAATGCTTACCTGGTACCAGGTTGTGCAAAACGCTCTCAAAGTAGTACTCAACGCAAGCTACGGGGTCTTCGGGTCAGACAGGTTCTCCTTGTATTGTCCTCCCCTCGCAGAGTCAACTGCGGCTGTTGGAAGATACGCGATAACAAACACGATTCAAGAAGCAAAACGACTGGGAATAGAGGTATTCTACGGCGACACTGACTCGCTCTTCCTAGGCACCCCGGCTAGGGAGAGACTTGACGAGCTAATCCGGTGGTCCAAAAAGGAACTCGGAATGGAGCTAGAAGTCGACAAAAACTACAGATATGTCGCCCTCAGCCTCCGAAAGAAAAACTACCTCGGAGTTCACCCTGACAACAAAGTTGACATCAAGGGACTCACCGGTAAGAAGAGACACATCCCCGAGTTCCTCAAGAACACGTTCAACCAACTGATTGAGATTCTGGGTCAGGTCAAAACACCAATAGATTTCGACGTGGCGAGGGTCAAGATCAAGGATCTTGTACAAGATTCGTACAGCAAGCTCCGAAACAGGAAATACTCACTGGATGACTTGGCCTTCAACATGATGATTGGAAAATCCGTCGCCAGCTACACGAAAACGACGCCGCAGCACGTTAAGGCGGCCCAGCAATTGAGCAACAAGGGCGGCGACGTCAGAGCGGGCGACCTAGTCAGCTTCGTCAAGGTCACAACTGGGAGCGGAGTCAAGCCAGTTCAACTGGCAAGCATTCACGAGATTGACGTGGAAAAATACAACGAATACATCCGGTCAACCTTTGAGCAGGTCCTAGACGCTGTGGGCCTGGATTACGAAGAACTCACTGGTGCGAAGAAGCTGACATCCTTCTTCTCTGGAGGTTAGCGTCGCTTTGCTTAGTATAATTCCCGTGAAAGGGATCCCGATCATTGAGTCGGGCGATAATCTTGGCGAGATCATTGTAGCCAGCCTGAAGGACCAGGGAGAGGAATTTCAAGAAGGTGATGTCACAATTGTTTCTCAGAAAGTTGTATCAAAAGCAGAAGGCCGAGTCGTAAACCTCTCTAAAGTAACGCCCTCTCCTTTTGCATCCTTCGTTGCAAAGGAGGCAGGCAAGGACCCGCGCCAGGTAGAAGTTATCCTCCGAGAAACCCGAAAGATCATCAGGATGAAGGCTGGACACTTAATCACCGAAACAAGGCACGGATTCATCTGCGCGAACGCTGGTGTTGACGCTTCGAACGTCGCAAAGGGAAAAGATACCCTTACACTCCTACCCCTAAATCCCGACGCTTCCGCCGACCGCATCGGCAAGACAATCCGAAAACTCACCGGAAAAACAATACCCGTCATCATAACCGACACCTTCGGCCGGGCATGGAGGATGGGCCAGGTCAACTTCGCAATAGGAATCTCTGGAATGAAGCCAATCCACGACTATCGAGGTACCCGGGACATGTACCGGCACACGCTCCATGTGACCGAGATTGCCGTCGCAGACGAGCTTGCCTCCGCCGGAGAACTGGTGATGAACAAAGCAGACAAGATCCCAGCCGCTCTAGTTAGAGGATACAAGATCAAACGAGGTAAAGGCACGGGTAAGGACCTTCTGAGACCGGAAGAAATGGACCTTTTCAGGTAAGAAAGACGATTGGTCTAGCGCTAGCCAAGTCTTAATGGCACTGAGAACTCGTCGGCAGAGCGAACGCGAATTGACAATGGAGCCAATCAAGCCCCCAATGCCCGTACACGTTCGAGACCTTCAGAATTTCGCCCGGTTGGCACTGGGCCTAACCGAAGGATCCCAAATGATTTGGAGCTTCAGGCACAAATCCAGCAACACTCTAGCATTCTTCACCGCGTACATGTACTGGGATGGAGATATTCCGATATTAGCTTACACTGAAGTGGACTTTGACAGGACCAAACCCTTCCTCGCATACAAGAGCGATTCTCCTAAAGGAGAGGAATGGCAATTTTGCGACGAGGCCGATGACACTCGGTTCAAGTACGCTTTAGTTATCGACGTGAAAAGTTTGCCAGACGCCTTCGCAAAGAGTATCGAAGGCGACTTTCCAGATGCTCGCGACCCTGTTTTGACTGAGCTCCAAGACACAAAGTCGCTGGCCAGGGTTCTACTCACACTTTCAATGCGAGACGGTAACGTCTTTCCTCTGTGGCACTTCCGGAGAGGAGAACAACACATACTGGGCAACTGCATACCTTTCGAACACTATTATGACTCCGATGCCCTTCCAGTCTTCTTCTACACATCGTCCATGACCCCGCCACCAGGGCCGTTTCTCAAATATCTGGCAGCAAAGCCACACGGAGAGAGACTGGAGTTCACGAACGCCGCCACAGATGCAAAATATTTCTACACAAAGGTCATTGACGTCATCGACTTTCCACTCTTTCCAAAATAAACCCGGGCCAAAGACTTTTCAGCAGTAAACATTCTCTCCAGCACAGCTGGTAATCGTCTTGCCAAGAGAAATTAGGGTCGCCATCGCAGGAGTTGGAAACTGCGCCTCAAGCCTGGTCCAAGGAACAGAATTCTACCGCACTACCCAAAAGAAAATTGGATTGATGAACGAGAAAGTTGGACCTTTCAAGGTATCAGATATTCGGTTCGTCGCCGCCTTCGACATTGACGAGAGGAAGGTTGGGAAAGATCTGTCAGAAGCAGTCTACGCAGAACCGAACAACACGAGAAAAGTCGTTCAAGTGCGCCCCACAGGGGTCAAGGTCCAGATGGCCCAGCCTCTGGATGGAATATCGCCTATCGCCGGTGACAAGATACAGCCAAGCAAGGCGAAACCCGCCAACATTTCCAAGGGTCTAGAAGACACTAGAGCCGATGTGTTGGTTAACCTCACTCCGACGGGAGCGTCAAAGGCCAGTGAAATGTATGCCCACGCAGCGCTGCTGGCAGGCAGCGGTTTCATCAATGCTACGCCCGCAAAGATAGCTTCGAGTAAGGTGTGGCAAGCCAAGTACAAAAAGAAAGGGGCCCTCGTTGTCGGCGATGATATCATGGATCAGATCGGCTCAACAATCCTCCACAAGAATCTCCTATCCCTGCTAGTCGAGAGGGGCACCCAGATTGGAGAAACATACCAACTCGACATCGGCGGAGGAACAGAGTCACAACTAGCCCTTGACAAGAAACGGTACGAGATCAAGCGGGGGATAAAGACAGCGGCTGTCGCCGCTGCCGTACCGTACAAGTTCCCGATAGTCGCAGGGTCGTCCGATTTCGTGGATTTCATGGAGAACCGCAGAACGAGCTACTTTTGGATCAAGGGAGAATACTTCGCAGGAACAGACTTCACCCTTGACATGCGGATATCCCTCGAAGACGGACCAGCATGCGCAGGCATTCTAACGGACGTCATACGGATGGTAAAGCTCGCGTCGGAAAAAGAACAGAGCGGAGCACTGAACGCAGTCTCATCCTACGGATTCAAAGCGCCGCCAAAACGAGTGCCTCTAGAAAACCTTAACCAAGAACTAGGCTGGATGCCAAAGGGTCCAAGGCCCAATTGAGGCAGA
>VBAX01000020.1 GCA_005883075.1 Candidatus Bathyarchaeota archaeon
TACTCGTAGCTGGGCTTCCTTTGGTACCATTGTCATTTGGACTTGACCTCGATAGGGGCGGTGGGTTGAGGAGAAGACGAGCGTTCAGTAGCGCACTGGCCGCTCCTAACCTTGAGCGTCAAATCCTACTCCGCCTCAAAAGACTTATCATCACTATTAATGGAATCCCCGTTCCTCAGCAATTTCTTGATTGCGATCGATAGCAAAAGGAAGCTGCCTACGCCTATCGGTGAAACGCTGTAGCCGTTCTTGTCTTTGACAACAAGCTCCCGCTTTGGAGACCTGTTCACGAGGTCGGACACATACTTCGGGTTCACCGCCACCTTTAGGAGGTCTGTGAAGCTTGCTGAATTCTCGCAGTCCCTAATCATATGGTTGACCATTTGAAGTCGTTTCTTGTTGGAGAAAAAGTCGCAAATCTCGCTCAAAGAGTCAAGGTCTGCCTCAGAATCTTTGAGTTCCTTCAAAACGATCTCGCGCACTTCTGGCTGCCATTCCCCTCCTGAGAGGGGCAGGTCCAGCAGGACCTTGGCTCCCTCGTGAAGCGTGAATCTGATGCTCATTGCAAAAGGGAAGGTTGACCCGACGCTATTTAAAATTAATGTTACTTAATTACCACTTGTTAAGGTTAGGCAATTCTGCGGGAGACGAGAACCTCGACCTCGCTTACACCTGCGATCGACTTCAGGCGTCTCTCTACCTCGTCCATTACCCCAGAGGCCTCTTCCGGCATTAGGATGTGCGCGACAAGAGCGACAAGTCCGAAGGCGACAGGCTCCTCATCGAACCTGTAGATGGTCGCTTTGCCCTCGAGTGATTTCTGGATCGTGTCTTTTAGCCCGTTCATGTCTGCTACTATATCTGAGGGAAATATCTTGAGGGAGACCATGACCTTCGCCAATTCTGGTCGCCTTCTAGGGTCCTGAGAAGCCGCATTTCTGGCACTTGTACGGACGACCGAAGCCACGGCACTTCTCGCAGCGCCAGATGGTTGTCTCGCCACACTGGGGACAGGGGAACTTCACGGCGCCTTCGCGAGGCAGTATCATGCGTCCGCACCAGTTGCAGGATGGCATTCGAACTGTGCGAACTTCCGTCAACATCGACAACAATAGTCGCTAGCCCCCGGGCGGATTATATGCCTTCGTCCTACCTAGATAGCGTCCAGAGCGCAAGTACCGTCTCCATGCCGATAGGATTTTCTTGAATAGATAATCCATAGAGCTATCTATTCGTCACTCGATAGCGTAAGGCGGCAGCCCTGATGCAGCCTACACACTTCTATGTATCTATCTCCGGATTAGTTTGGATTGTCTGTGGCCTAGTCCTGTTTTTTTCTAAAGTCGGCTTCTTCGCTAGCTCAGCTTCCATCTACTGGGAACTTCTGGGTGGTTTCATGATCCTTTTCGGTCTGGTCCGTTTGTTCTGGGGTCTGTTCCGGGGTGGCAGGAATTCCAAGCGAAGGTTCTGGTCCGGATTCGTCTAGGTCAGAGCGGAAGCCTGCAATCCATTGGATCCTTATCATTTCGTATCCGTTTGAATCTGGGAAACCTGAGCCTCCCGTCATTTGTAACAGCCATGTAGGCCACTTCGACCACGATTCTAGGCTTAACCCAAGTTACAGGTGTGGGCGAGTCCACGGGTCCTTGAATCGTGGGTTTCCTCGTTTGTAGTTTGGAGAGTTTTCGTTTGACTTCTTGAAGACGGTCGTTGGAGAACCCTCCTCCCACATTTCCCACATGCTGTAGCTCCCGATCGTCGTCATATGCAGCGAGAATCAGTGAGCCAAAGGTCGGAACTCGTGCACCCTCTCCTTCGCTGAAGCCGACGACAACGCAGTCAGTCGTGTTAATCTGCTTGATCTTGATCCAGTAGTCAGTTCGTAGACCTGGGACATACTGCGACTGGCTCTCCTTCCCGATTACTCCTTCAAAACCACGGTTTGTCGCTTCTTTGAAGAAACGGCTTCCTTCCGCGCCAACGTGTTCTCCGTAAAGGAGGTACGGGCCTTCCTCAACGATTGATTTGAGCCGCGTCTTTCTTTCGACAAGCGGCCGGCTGATTACGTCTTGGCCGTCAATGTGTAAAAGGTCGAAGGCGACGTATGTGACAGGTGTCGTCTTGGCCAGCACGCTCACGCGTTTCGGGTCGTCTACTCCGAACCGGGCTTGGAGCCTCCCAAAGTTGGGGGCGCCATTTTCTCCAAGGACGACGACTTCGCCATCTATGATCGCCGTCCTCGCTCGGAGGTTGCCCTTAATCTTCTGGAGCTCCGGATACGAGCCGGTCGCATCTCTCAGATTTCTATTCTGAAGCTCTAGCTTTCTCTCGTGGAGGAATAGTAAGGCTCTGAGCCCATCCCACTTCGGCTCGAAAAAATAGTTCTCATCATCAAACGCCTTACCGGTTTTGGCGAGCATAGGACGGATAGGACGCTCGTCAAAAAGCGTCAACGCCTCTCGTGAGTCTTGATGCTCGCCCGGAGAGCCTCCATGAGATTCTTCGTTGGCCTGATCTCAGGAACGCGTAATTCGACAACTTCTTCCTGCCCCTTCATTTTGGCCTCAACCAGCTTCATCAGAGACTCCTGATACGTGTCCCTGTACTCTTTGAAGGCGAAAGGTTTCTTCATTATCTTGATCAATTGACCAGCAAGCTCCAGTTCCTCCTTCTCCACCTCCGGCGCCTTCTTTAGCTCCGGAAGATCCTTGGGAGATCGGATTTCATCCGCGTAATGAAGCGTCTCCATCAGAATCGCGCCCTCATACGGCCTCAACGCAACAAGGTGTTCCTTTTCGTGCATGACCACTCGTCCAACCGCGACCTTCCCCTCTTGTTCCAAGGCCTCGAGCATCAGAAAATACGGTTTCTCACCGTTCTCATCTGGGACTAGATAGTAGCTCGAATCAAAATAGATTGGATCTAGTTTGTCTGCGTCCACAAACTGGAAGATCTCGACGAGTCGTCCTGATCGAATCTCAAGCCTCTCAAGTTCCTTTTGAGTAATTGTAACATACTTTCCCTTTTGGACCTCGAACCCGCGGACTACGTCTTGCCAGGGAACTTCCTTGCCGTCCTTTGGACATACTCGCTTGAATGTGAGCGGGCTCTTGTCTCGAGGACACATGAGACGAAGCCCTGTCTTGTGCTCGGATATCGCCCCATACGTCTTGACAGGAATGCTTACTAGTCCAAAGCTGATCGCGCCTTTCCATATCGCTCTAGGTGGCAAAGTCTCCATCCCAGTCTTTTAGAACAAACCCTATTCCTAGTCTCGTCGGATAATAGGGTTACCAGGCGACAGTTAATGGTA
>VBAX01000021.1 GCA_005883075.1 Candidatus Bathyarchaeota archaeon
GGCGTCCCGGGAAAATCGTTCGTCCAAAAGGACTGGCCTCATCATCCTGACTGGGTGAGGACTGCACCGGTAAGATCTGAGAGCCTAAACAAAACCGCTAGGCACGTTGTGTGTGATGACAAGGCAACATTGGTCTGGTTGGCGAACATGGCTTGTATCGAGATTAACCAGTTTCTCGCCTCCGCGCCGAACGTCGAGTTGCACGATATGGTACTGGTGGACTTGGATCCACATCCGCCTGCAGGATTCGAGGATTCAGTGGAGATCGCAGAGTCAGTTCACGTAGCGCTAGATCAGATGAAACTGCGACATATGATAAAGACCTCGGGCGCGGACGGGATTCATTTCCTGATCCCGATAGTTCCCAAGTATTCGATCGAGATAATCCGACAGTTCGTA
>VBAX01000042.1:0-13863 GCA_005883075.1 Candidatus Bathyarchaeota archaeon
CAGTTCAGCTTCGTAGGATCGTTTGATGTTCTCTGCTCTTCGAAAGCCGTGCTGCTCCCATTCGTAGGCGATGTAGGCGACGGGGAGGCCCTTCGCCTTTACTGCCTCGAAGATCTTCTCAGACTGGTCTGGAGAGACAACTTTGTCCTCAAGTCCTTGGAACAGGATTAGGGCTGAGGATATTCCGTCAACGTGGTATATTGGTGATCTCGCCCGATAGATGTCTCGGCGTTTGGGGTACGGTCCGACTAGCTTGTCGAGGTATCGGGATTCGAACTTGTGGGTATCCTTTGCTAATAGTTCTAGGTCGCTGACGCCGACGCCGAAGTAGCTTGCACCAACCTTGAATGTGTTTGTGAAGGCCAGGGCGCAGAGGGTTGTGTAGCCTCCAGCGCTTCCTCCGCGGATACCAAGTCTCTGTCTATCCGCCTGTCCACGACTGGCGAGGTATCGTGTGGCGTTGGCGCAGTCTTGAACGTCAACGATTCCCCACTGATCATTGAGTCTCTTACGATACTCTCTACCATATCCGGTGCTGCCACCGTAGTTGACGTCTACGACTCCTATTCCACGGCTCGTCCAGTATTGTATCTCGTATCGGAGAGTGGATGGGCTGAAGCTGGTGGGCCCGCCATGGCTTACAACGAGGAGAGGTGGTCTTTCGCCTTGGGGTGCTTCGTATTCGGGGTTCTTTGGAGGATAGAAGAAGGCGAACGCGGTTCGTCCGTTCTCTGTGGGAAACTCGATCGAGTTCGGGATGGAAAGGTATTCTTTGTCGACGGTGATTTCTCGTGATCGGTGTAGGATCTCTGTCTCTTTGGTTGACAGGTCTATCTTTACTATGGACGAGGGTTCGGTTGCTGATCCTCCGATGAGGAAGACTGTTCCGTTTTTCTCGGCTAGATTTCCCCAGAGGATTTGGCTGATACGTGTCTCTATTGGTCTGAATTCCACAGCCCATTCTTCGTGTAGGCGCATACGATTCGATCTTGGGACTCGAAGATGAAGGTGTGTGATCCGAACCCCCATTGGGGGAGGCCGAATTCAGCCTCCATCGGGTACAGCGCTTCGATCTCATTGTTGTGCCAGCGGTGGAGGTTCCACCATCCCGTCTCGTCGGAGCTGAAGTAGAGCTCGCCGTCGGGTGACCATTCTGGCTGATAGATGGACTCGTCCAATCCTCCCGCAATTTTTTCCGCTTGTCCTAGTGAGCCGTCGGGTTTGACATCAGCAATCCAGAGCTCTGTTCCGTCCCATGGCATGTTGGGATGGTTCCAGGTGAGCCAGGCCAGCTTGGACCCGTCGGGGCTGAGCCTCGGGGTTGAGTAGAAGTCGTTTCCGGAGACGAGGATCTTGCCCTCGTTCTCCTTCTCTCTATCAAGGCTGACGATGGTGTTGACAGGTTGCGGGGTCTTGAGAGTATGGTCTTCGCGTATCGAGATTATGCGGTTTCTGTTTTGGTCGAATAAGCTATCCGCGTATCTCATGTCTACTGGGGGTGTTAGAGGCCGAGGGTCTCTCGCCGGGTCTTGGCGGTAGAAACGCTGGTCGGTATAGTTGGAGAAGTAGACTGTTCCGTTCTGGACGAGGTAGCATCCGCCCCCGTACTCGTGAACTCTTGTTCGTGCGCTGAAGCCTGGAGGGGTAATATCCGTCAGCGTGCCGTCTGGTTTTCTCTGGACGATTACGTTCCGGCCCTTGTCGGCTGGTCGAAGCTCGTTCCAGTAAACGTTATCGCTGTCAACTCTAAGCTCGTCAAGCCCAACATATGTCGAGGCGATGAGATCCGCGGAAATGGGTGATTTCCAGGACCCGTACGGAGCCACGTGTCTAGGCATTAGAAACACGCTCTGGTCTTAGTGTCTCCGAAATAAGAGTGTACCTGAAATGCAATGACTTATGCTCCAATCTTCCGAAGGGAATCCGATATCAGCACCGCACCAGTGATATAGCAAACCTGACTCGACGAATAATTACAACCAAGAATCGGTCTTGGAACTCAATGCGTTGATCTAGATTTTCGTGGCACCAACGCTACTTTAGCCCTCAAGCGTTCTTCCACGCCTCCAGTGGGCCTGCACCCGGAATTACTCCTCTGTCTTGGCCTCTACTTCACTTTTTGTCTTCGGGTTATCAGAAATCTCTCGGTTTCCTAGGCTTGTTGGCCGGAGGCTTCTGATATAATCAGGTATGCTAACTCCGGTCACAGCTTCCACTATGGCTGGTAGTTTGGCAGCGACTCCTACGATTCCGTCTGTTATTGATGGAATACCTTTCGAGCTGTCTGGCGCTATCACCACCACTTTCTGAGTATTTTCCAAGGGAAGAGCGAGCTTTCCGGCCACTTCGGGGAGCTTGTCGAAGAACATCTGAAGCACAGCGGCCTCGGTATATTGTTTCCAAGCCTCCGCCTTGGCCCGCATACCTTCCGCTTCGGCGAGGAGCTTCGCCTTGATCGCTTCGGCTTCCGCGTATCCAATTTTCTTGATCGCTTCGGAGTTTCCTTCAGCCCTCTTGATGGCTGCTTGAGCCTCGGCATCAGCGGCGATTGTTACCGTCTGCCTGTTCGCTTCGGCTGCTTTCTGAGCCAGGTCAACGCTTAGTTCCTGTTTCTTGAGAGGCTCTGACATGTCGGCTATGGCTTTCTGAGATGCTACCTGGGCGTTGTATTCTTGGAGCTTGAGGTTGTAGTCCCGGTTAGCCTCGGCGACCTTGGTGTCCATATCGAACTTAACGGTTTGAGCTTCCATGTTGTAGACTGCAGATTTTTGCACTTTGTCCTTGTTGTACTCGGACTCGGCCACGACAGCGCTGCGTTCAACCTCGGCAATCTTGGGCCGTCCAAGGTTCACGAGGTAGTTTCGTTCATCGGTTATGTTCTTGACTACGAGGCTGACGAGGTGGACGCCCATCTTGTTCAGGTCTGTCTCAGCGACTTCCTGGACCTTTCGGGCGAAGGCTTCCCGATCACTGTTAATCTCCTCGACAGTTAGCGTTGAGCAAATCATGCGTATGTGTCCCTCGAGAGTTTTGTTGACTGTTTGGAGTATCGAAAGCTCAGCTTCCTGCATTCGTTTGCCTTCGATGAGGGCCAGGAAAGCTCTTGATGCTGTTCCTACTCCTACATCGTCGCTCATTATCTGAATCTGTGCGACCGCTTCAACTTTCACAGGAACGAGGTTCTTTGTGAAAATCTCAGGTGAGACGAGGTCTGCGGTAATTACGTTGAGGGGCAGCCAGTCGACCCGTTCGATGACAGGGAAGATGAAGGCTCTTCCGCCAGTCAGGACCCTGTAGCCTACAACCTTTCCATCGGGTAGTCTGCGTTTTCTGCCTGAGATTACCGCGGCTGCGCCGGGGGTGACCTTGATGACTCTGCTCGCATAGATGCCGAGAATGATGATGATGGTTATGACTAGTGCTGCGATGGCGGCTAGGGGTGCTGCGTCAAGCACGAGGAGAAAGTTGGGTTCTATCAGGCTCAACTGTTGGGCCTCTTCTGGATGACGGCTATGTTACCGATCATACTAATGATCTGGGCGTTGTCGCCGGAACTGATGATAGCCCCGTCACTGGTTCGGGCGGGGAAGGACATGATCTGTCCTTTTACATCACAGCGCACCTCTCCGAGATCTTTGCCCGAGGTTCCAACGGTTACTTCGCAGGATCTTCCCACTACTTCCCCCAGCGATATCTCGCTTCCGGCCGCACTGGCGACGAAATACTTGAAAGCGCCGTAGCTGATTCCTATGGCTAGAACTGTTGACGAGCCTGCTGACACTGGGATGCTAGTTAGAGGGTCAAGGCTGTAAGGTCGTACTACGTAGTAGAGCCCGAGTATTCCCATCGCTGCAAAACTCACCAGGAATATGGAGATGGTCATGAGAACCATTCCCTGGAATCTGACGAGCCCGGTCTTGTCGCCGGGTCCGGCGGAGGCCCCGTGAAGGTCCCCGTTCGATTGAGCGTCTGGTGAGATCTCCATAGGGGAAACCTCTCTTATACCTGCGTCAACACTATGGTCGAGTATATCATGATGGAGAAAATCGGCTCCTAAAGCCCGGGCCGCGGCCAGTATGACCACGAAGAGCAAACTGCCAAAGAGAACGTAGACGTATAGATTGAGCATGTCGGAAAAGTTAGGCAAGAATTCGCTCCTCACTAGTAATTTTAGTGGTATTCTCAGTATAAGCATAGTGCTTAGCCAGTCCTTTGACTTTGTATAATCGAGCTCCATCTTGAACATGAGAAACAGCTATGCCGAATTGTTCTAGCCGATTGAGAGCATTCTGGGCAACTTCGGGGGTTAGCTTCAGCCTTAGGATAAGGTCCTCAAGGGTAACAGTCCCGGTTCCCGCTGCAAGTTCGATGATGCTCCTCGTCAGAGGGTCATTCAGCGCGGTGATTCCTGGAAACACATAGATGTTCCCCTCCGCGGACAGCTTGTAGGCTTCCCCAAGCTCCACGAGCTCTTTGAGCGTGCGTCCACAGTCTTTCAGCGAGACGAACTTGCCAAGTTCGGGCCTGTTGATCTCCTGAAAGATATTTGCCATCGACGAAATTCCACCGCTGTTCCGAGCTGCCTTGTATACCCGCTCTGCAACGTCGGAGCTTGGATCCTTGGCCTCTTCCCCTTCTAGTAACGCCCTTTGCAACCGTCCCAGTGCCTTGAATGACGGGGTTAGGGCGAAGGAGACGACTAGAACGAGTACTACTGCTAACATGTATGAGGTAGGGGGGAGTCCGCTCAGGAAGACGGCCCAGAGCCCGAGGTTGGTGAGAATGGCGAGTGAGAACGGCATCTCGACAACCCAGTGACGAAACGCCGTTAGGACGATAGCCGAGCCGATTGCGAAAGCCACTATTTGGTAGAGAGGCAGGTTAGAGAGAGTAGACGAGTAGAGCATTCCTAGGGCCACGGATCCAAACGCGGCATCTGCCAGCACTTCGTCGCGTTTCACCTAGCCACCCCCTCCTCCATCTAACGGGACCCTTGACCAGGAAAAGACTCGGCCCTTTTTGTCCACGATTACCGTGTGATTCTCTGTCGTGGTCTGAAAGTAAAACTTCTCTCCCCCCTCAACAGAAGTCCGGCTGAGTAGTTGGGATCCTCGAAGGCCCCTTTTGTCTAAATGGGCCATCGCCGATTGGAGGGGACTGACTTCGCTCTGTCCTGGTCCCCGCTTTGACAACAGGAAGAGGGCCGCGATAATTCCGAGAAGAAGACCCGTGATTCCAAGAGCGGTCAATGGGTTGCCGGATTCGCTGGAAGTGTTTCCGGTTGTAACTGCGGCCGAGGATGCTACTGTCAACCAGTTCTCGGGATATTGGGATATGACCTGTGGAGAGTCTAGCCGAGGCTCGCGTTGGTCTGCGAGAATTGAGGCTCGGACTCTATCAAGGAATTCGTCGCTGTAAAGTGTTTTGCCTCGCATCTGAATGAGGTGGTCTGCCTTTACTAATCCGTACCGAAAAGACTGGGCGAGTTTTCGTGTCGTGACCTTGACATCGAGTTGCAGGTTCTTGCCGTAGAGGAATTTCATTGATGAGAGAGATTGGTTTACGATATTTGCCAGATAATCAGGCTGGGCTATTAGGGACAGGTTGACTTGACTGCTTTGCGTCCCGGGATAGAGGCCTGACAGGGAATTCATACCGGGACCTGTAAGAAGCTGGTATACGCTTGCCCCGAATCCGGATTTCCATGGCCAGAACACCCCCAACAGTTTAGTTGCCAGGCTGTTCAAAGGCTCAGTCTCCATCCGCTAACCACTCCCGTATGGGAGTCGATGTCCAATTGTCCCGTTTTGTCTCGTCCGGAAAGGGTGATGATCCAACGATCCCCATCCAAGACAGCACTGAGCGGGGTAGGCTTTGAGTCTCCAGCGTTCCGGGAAGCCCAGAACTTGACGGCCCGTTCCTCCGCGTCGTCCACGTTGATAAGGTCAGGTTGTTGTGGAACTAGTTGCGCTGATATGACTCTGAGAATCGACCAGACTAGAAGTCCGGCGATTACCAATGGGAGTATGGGTATCGGGACTAGGGGACTGAGGATCCCTGATATGAGGAAGGTCAAGACTCCTACGGGGAGGGCCATTAAGAGCCGCGTCTTCAAAGGCGGACGTGGTTTTGCTATCCATCCGGTCAGGACGACTAGGCCCGACAAGAATATGGTGGCGATGGCGATTAGGAGAACTGCGGCGACTAAGATAAGAAGGAGTTTGATGTTGCCTTGGACCAGATTACTAAGGGGCTCTATTCCTAGCGCGTTGAGGATTGGGGATGTTGCGAAGTAAAGGAAGCCTAGTGAGAGGCCGGAGTACCATAGTACTTTGAAGCTTCCCAGAATCCTCATTCCTGGACCCTCAGTTTCTTTCGACGATTTTTCGAACTGTCTCGGATAACTCTGATCTCTTCTGTAGAGCTAGGGCAGCGAGGACTCCGATGCCGAATGCGGCTGCAAGAATTGCTAGTTGTTTCTTATCGACTTCTTCTCCGAGGATTTTCATTCGTTATTCACTGTCTAATAATGTCCAATAACATACATATAAATCTTGATGTGTATTGGACACACTTAAATAGCACGGAGACAATATTCTGTCTCGAAAACGCGTTGTCAACGACCGAGGAAATGCTGAAACAGATTCTGGAAGAGCAAAAAAAGCTAGGTGTTCTGCTTGGGAGGCAAGAGGAGAGAATTGGCGCGATAGAACAGAAGCTCGAAGCCGAACCCCGGAGAAAAGAAGATGGAGACGAGATCCTTCCACCCGCGCTGTTGCGTCTTCTAAGGGCAGCGTCGGAGCTGAAAACATGGGCAAGCGCTGACGTACTCGCCAAAAAAGTGAACCTATCCCGGAACCTCACCTCAGGGTACCTGGCCAGGCTCAAGGAGAAAGGATACATTCAGCGGAGCCCCAACCTAGACCCGTCAAAGCCGGTAAGGTACTTGTTCAAAGCAAACTTGGAGAAGCTTCCTGAAGAAATCAAACGCTTGGTCACTAGGGGCAACTAGGTTCAGTTGGGCTGGGCTAGTCTTCCTCCGCTTCTTGAGGAGCGTCTGCAAAAATCACGACTAGAACTTGACCAGATGCTCAAGTCAAACCGGATCAGCCTCCCAACTCACAAGGAACTGACAGAGCACATTGAGAAGCTCTACAGAAACCTGCTGTTCTTCACAACCAGCCAAGACCCGGCCAGGGCCCTAACGATTTCCTCAAAAGGAGAAAGCGTTCACGACGCGGTCAACTCGATGATCCGAGAAATGAAGGCCGGATCCGAGGCCATGACCGTACGTCACCTTGCCCTGGAGCTAGCCACGAAAGCGAAGGCGGGATTGGAAGGCAGGGTTTCACTATTAGGAGAATACGACTTCGAGTCGATCTACAGAGAATTGAAAGATGGTGAGCTCATCAAAGACAGTGTTCCTAGAACTGATACAACTTCTCGGAAAATGGAAGCAATGTCCCAATCCCTCTTGGCTTCAGCAATTCTCAAGGAACTCCGGGACTATGTTCATGAGAAACTGGTATATGTTAGCGATCCGCCCGACGATTTCTTCCAGCCACCCGAGCAAACCATTCTTGTCGGCGGTGGAGACTGCGACGATTTTGTAATTTTTGCGAACAGTGTTCTGAGAAGCCTTGGGCTGAGAACGCTCATTGGCGTGGTTCAAGCGCCCGGGTACTGGCATGTCCTCTCAGGGGTGAGACTTCCCTATTTCGAGGAAGAACGAGACGGGGTCAGAGTTCATGTTAGAACAGTCCCGGTAGACTATCTGGCTAAGGATGTGGCCATTGGTGATGCCGAGACGCTTCTGAAGCGGTACAGCGGACAGATTGGACGGCTCATCACCAAATTAGATCAGATCAACTGGTTCGAGGTTGACTTGGAATGAGGGCTGAGAGAAAGAGGCAGATTCGAGAAGCAGTTCTCCACGACATGGCTCCAGCCTATGCAGGGCAGGTCAGTCTGGAAGACGTTAGCAGAACTTTCCGCGGGCGAGGAGGCCTCAAAGAGGTTGAGGAATGTCTCAACGACCTAGTCAACGAAGGACTAGCAAGGAAAGCGGAGGTTTCCGGCCGCCCCTACTATTTGTTTGAGGCTATTGCCAGGGACGCCGCCACTCAGAATGAGAGAAGGGTTGCTCGTATTGGGACAGAGTTGGAGTCTCTTCTGGAACGAATGAACAAACTGGAACATCTTATGGAAGAGGAACGGTCTGCGCTTGACCGGATCAGGCCAATATGGTTCGAAGAGTGGGACACGTCAGGGCTCGGAATGGAAGCCATAAGCAGGATTCAGAGTTACGTATCTCTTGTCATCAACAATCCCCTGCAAGACCACAGAAAAGAAGTCGCTACGATACAAGCAAGGATTACTGAGTTAAGGACTGAGAAGGAACGAAGGTCAAGGTCGAAGGAGGAAACCTTCATCCCCCTGCCAGCTTCAGGCTAGATTTCTTCTAGTTCAGAGAATCATTAGAGGTACGGCTTTACACTCTCTATCGGGACAGTCTTCGCGTCTAAGACTGGAAAAACAGCGCTGCCCGCCGGTATTTCGACAGGTGTCCTCCGGTCCCAGTTTCTTTCCGGCACGTATGTAATGTCAAGGAGTAGCTCTGCCCCACCGATTTCCTTGAGTATCTTCGACTGTGACCTTGAATATTCAGCGATCTTCCGCGACTGATTCGGGGTCATCGTCACAACCTGTGCGATTCCATGGCTTGGGTAGGGCGTTATCTCGAGTACAACGTTCCTTTCTGCATCATGAATACTGACGGCCTCCGTGTCTATCTGTTCAAGTCTTGAGTGTTGATAGGCGGCTATCGAGAGGGACACCTTCGCCCTAACTCGCTCACTCATCTGATAGGACTTCCAGCGTTCAGCAGTCAGATCCATAATCTATGGGTGGCGTTACCCACAACACGTGGGTATCGGTCCGTCCCTTAGATATTTTCTCTCAAACGGATATTACCGATTTTATTCGAAGAACGGCGACCTGGAAATCAATCTTGGACCCTTCCCTTGTTTTCATCTCTCTTTCCTAAAGTAGCTAATCGAGATGTGTTTTCTCAAACCTAGTCGTTAGCAAGTCATATTCTGCCGGAGCATCGATTTCTACATCATACTGCGAAAAGTAACGGGCCACATTTTCCAGGTCCCGACGCAGCAACGGCTTAGCATCTTCGAATCGTCGGTGTCGGTTGGGACGGGACGAGAGGTCCACTGCCTGGGGAAAGTCGATGACGAAAATGTGATCGCGATAAAGCAGCATGTTGTATTCTGACAGGTCGCCGTGAACGATGAAAGCGTCAAGAAGCTTCTCGACGATCCCGAGCGCTTGCTTTGCGTACTGTTCAGGTTTGTCAAGGTCTATGTCCTTGAGGCGGCGTGCGTTGGTTTCGTCACCAAGGAATCTCATCGTAAACATGTTGTCAGCTCTTCTTGCCGGAGTTGGCACCGGTATGCCGGCTCGGTAGGCCTTTTCGAGTATCGTAAACTCATTCGCCGCGATTTGGCCCATAAGATCCACCGAGTACCCGATCGCGGACTTTTTCTTGTGGGGAGTCTTGTGCAACCGGTATATTTTCAGTGCCAGTGGAATCTTCTTCCATAGGCCAACATACACGTCTGCCTCTTTGCCGGTTGCTATGACTGATACGACTTCGTCGACTAGTCCATTTTCTACAGCGTCCGCTCGCAAACTGTCAAGGGAGACCTCCTCCACCTCGACATACCGGCTTCTGCGCCCATCCCGGAGATTCTTGCGTTTCCAGAAGCTCCGAACAGACGCCAATCCTCTTCCTGACATGGTCTAGTCTTTTCATCAAGGCTGGTACGCACATGCGAAGAAACTAGGGATTCAGTAACTGTTCCAATTGGCTTGAGAGCGAAGGGTTTCGCGTCTAAGCGGACTGGAGATTGTGGCGATACACTGAGAATTCGATCAGAGTCATAATGCACAACCTCACGGGGGAATCTTGGGACCTGTGAATATTAGACCTTTCGATCGGGGGAGGCGCCCTTCGATACTTACTGGACCTCGCGGGTCCTTGTGGAGCGTGATGAGATGTATTTCCATCGGCCTCGCTTAGGGAACAATCTTCTCAACTATTCGGCGTCACCTACAAAGCTGTCATGGGAGAAAAGGCAACGGGTTGGACCCACTGGTCAACTAACGAAAAGGTTGCCGCAGTAATCCTTCTCTCAGTCCTTGCGATATTCGTGATCCTGCTTGGCCTGATAATGTATGAACCGCCCACTGGGCCTGGGCTCTGCGGTGCCATTGGACCGCAGCCTTGTCCCGGAAGGGAAGACCTCAACATCATCACCGCAGCCGTGAACTCCTCGACAAACATGACTATTCAAATCCTAAACACGGGATCTGTCGAGATCTTTCTGATATCCTTCAACGTCCGGAATCCATACAGTCAGCCTTACGCAAACGACAACTGGTCAGGCCCTACTGTGATTCCAAATGCTTACACAACCATCAATCTACTGATAGATGGGAACGCTTTCACCTTCCAGTCCGGCACTTACTACACCATAACGCTGATTACATCACGAAACAACCAGTTCACATTCACGATCAAAGCCTCCTAGGTCTCGCGCGACATTCGAATGGTTTCTGCCCAGTCACCCTTTTATCAAGCCGCGACCAACCATGATCGACAATGCAATCTGTTACTAGCAAGGTGAAGCCTATTCCTGAGGGCTATCATTCCCTCACTCCTATAGTGAGTGTTGAAGGAGCATCGAGCTTGATAGACTTCCTCAGGCAGGTGTTTGACGCCGAGGAAGAAGAGAGGTTCACCGGGTCCGATGGTCGAATACGTCACGCCGAAGTAAGGATCGGCGACTCAATCATAATGATAAACGACGCAACCCCAGAGTTCCCAGCGGTTCCTGCGATGATCAACGTGTACACGGAGGATGTGGATGCAGCCTACAAACGAGCGCTCAGGGAAGGTGCAACTTCGCTGAGGGAGCCGTCTGACCAGTTCTACGGAGACCGGACAGGAGGCGTCAAGGACCAGTACGGAAACCAGTGGTGGATCGCCACACACGTGGAAGACGTGCCCCAGGAAGAGCTAGAGAAACGAATGAAGGCCCGCGAGTCCCAATAGATAGTCCTATTACAACTGTTTTTGAACCGAGTTACATCTGGGAGGGACCTTTGGCCAGAGCGCCAGAGGGGTCTGGTCGGGGTTGACGAAGAGTCTAGTGGGTTAGGGATAGGACCTCTTCACGCAGTTCTCGCGGGACGCCTTTGTTGAAGTTCTTCATGGCCAGTTCATCTATTGTGTCGAGATGGGTTTTCGCTTGGGCTTTCAGCGATGAAGCTTCTTCGGCGATGCTCTTCATCTTCGATTCTAGCGATTGCTTCGAGGCTCGGGATCTGGTGTATTCCGCTCGTAGGTCGGATCGTTGAGATCTGAGCTTCCTCACCTTTGGGGAGCGTAGGATCTGACTTCTCGCCGCAAAGGCTTCTCTAGCCTCTTTCTGAATTGGTCTGAGTGACCCGTTTATGATCCGTTTCGCTCGCTCGAGTGTCTTTCTCGCCTTTTTTTCTCCGAGCGGTAGCCTGTTTGATTCAATGGACTCGCATACTCCCTCGAGCGAGTCGGTCAGTTCCGGATAGCCGTCGGATTCCTTGGCCAAGGTCGTAAGCGGGGTTTTCACATATCGCGTCAATACTTCTATCGCCTGTAGATGGATATGCACCTCTCCTCTCTGATGCAGCGACAGAACCTTTGTGAATAGTCCGCCCAGTCTTGACATTTCTTCGTTTAGGAGCCTCTTTCTCAGCGCTTTGAGTTCCGATTCTTTGGCATTGAGAGCTCGAATCTCAGAATTAGATTCAATCCGTTCGATAGCTTCTAGAAGAGAGCCTTCGTTGTATGCAAGCTGGTGAATCTCTTTTTCCAGCTGTACGTGGGAATTCTCAAGATTCTGTAGCGTCGTGAGATTCTCAACAAGCGTCTTGGAGCGTTCTTGTATTTGGTCCCGGATGGACGTGATGTCTCGGGTTCTTGTCCGGAACTGGGACGTCTGGTGATTGATGCGTTGCAGCCCTTCTATCTCAGCTCTGAGCCAACCTCTCTCCGAAGCGTAATGTGAAGCCATCGCTTTTACCGATTCGTTGTAGCTTGAACCAGCCGCTCGTAACAGCCTCGTAATGCTCGTCTCCAGTTTCGATATCGATTCGTTGGGACTTGATTTCAGAAAGTCACCAGATGCGGTGACGATCTCTCCGGAGACGCGGTTTAGTGCCATGGCCGCTCGGAGCCGGCGGGAATCGCCTAAGCCAGACATGTCATATTTGGTGTTTCGAATGAATTCTCGGCAGCGACTTTCCAGTGATGAAGCTAGGGAGAGCGCGGCCTCGGCTAATTGTCTTGTTTTGGCTTGCACAGGCTTCAGCTGAGGGTCGATCACCGAGCTCGTCCAGTGCTGGAGAGCCTTCTCGACATCTGCAGCCTTCTTACCCTCTTTCATGGTTCAGTGAAGTACGCTCTGACTGTGGTTGAGGAGGCGGAGCCTATCTGGAAGTTGCTCACCGAGACGACTATTCCTGAGCCCGGCCAGGCTTGCGAGGAATGCGAGTAGTTTGGGTTCTTCGTCCCGGTCAAGCACAGTCATTCCTCCCCTTGCATGCTCCGGATAAAATAGAGACTTCGGTCTGTGAAGCTTACGAGGGCATGTGGCCAGAGGGCGCTGTCTTAGTTTGCAGGGCTATGGTGGCGGAGGCCTTGTCGGCGCTGTCTGCGAAGCTGATGAGATAGGTTACGATGACGGCGAGAAGGAAGGCGTTGGTAAGGTGGACAACAACTGCGATGCCTGATCCGAAAGAGAACAGTCCCAGTATTCCTTGAATGACAAAGTCGACGATGGAAGCGAGGGCTACTTTGAACAGGGTGGAATTGACACCGAAATCTCTACGCGCCAGGATGGTCGCGACTATCAGCACGATGAAGGTTAGTGTTCCCCAGACCAGGTGATACCTAACATCCCAGCCTAGGACGAAAGAACCGCCTCCAAGAATAACCTGAACGAATATCATCATTCCTACGAGGTTCGCGGTTATTCGAGTCTGCCGAGTATGCTGCAAGACCCTTCAGTCCTGCCTCTCTCAGGATTTCAGATTTTCCTATTTACCGAGGAGCTAGCGGCTTCAGTGAGGCTGCTTTTACCTTCGGATACGGTAGAGGATGAACGATGCTTGGGGTCCACTTCTCTCCCCATCTCCGGTACGCGGACAAGATACCGCCTAGATCATGTCCTTTCTCCGTGAGGCTGTAGACGACTGAAAAGGGTTCTGTGCCGGTTACTCTTCTCTCAACGATTCCCATATTCTGCAAATACTTCAGAGTTCGAGAAAGAGTTCGCGCGTTCAGATCATCGGGCTTGCCCTTCCGGAGTAGATCGTTGAATCGGAGGGGATTGTCGAGGAGGTAGTATGAAATGAGGCGCAGATGTCTCTCCTCCTGCAAAGCTCGCTTTTTCCAGAAGTAATGCTTGAGATGTCGGGTTGGCAGCTAGACGCAAGCTTACTCAATGTTATCTAGTGCAACAAGGTTAGCCCGGGATATAAGCAGCAAGGGGACACAAACGTTAGTTGAGGGCTAACCTCCAAGAGAGAACATGTCTGTTCTAACTAATGGGAAATAGAGGTCACTTCGGGGTGGGGTCATCGTTCCAGATGTCGACGATGCACTTCCATGCATCGTTCTCCATTCGCCAGATCGTCACGGCTTTGCCTCGCAATGTGACGCGATTGCCCTTCTCGTCGTTGAATGAGACTTGGTTTGTCCCAACGCCGTAAGCTAGGTCACAATCTCGGGCGATCGTAAACTGAGTC
>VBAX01000042.1:13962-14454 GCA_005883075.1 Candidatus Bathyarchaeota archaeon
AACCCAGGGGTCTTCAAGCTGGCTGTCACGTAGTTCCGAATTGCATTCTTGCCGATAATGGGCACCTGTCCCGGCGGAATAACGATCGCATCGTCTGCCCAAAACGAAACAATCTGTTCCACATCGTGTGAAGTTGAGGCCGCTGCGGACCATGCCGCATCGAGCCGCTCAAGCTCGGCCCGCGCCTTATCCATACTTCGTCTGTCCTTCAATCGTATCCTTCCCCATTCTCGGCCAGAGAGTGCTCTGATAAGTATAGAGCACAGGAAGACTGACACGATAGCTGAGAAGCGCAAGAGCCGATTGTCTCTGAACAATGGATGCGCGGACGACGAGAGCTGAAGACAAGCATCAACAAAGAACAATAAGCTGTGCGAGGGAAAGACAGGAAACAACATGATCGATACAACTAAGCTTGAAGGGCTCCAGGCCGTTCAAGGTTTTCCGTTCCCGATTCACACGAGTCCGGGCCTTGAAACTCGTGGCCGTTCG
>VBAX01000043.1 GCA_005883075.1 Candidatus Bathyarchaeota archaeon
AGGCGATTCGGGTCTGGGATAGTATCTGTCGGGATGATCACTGGGTTGAAGGGATGGCCGCGATGCATGGCTTAGAGCTGATTGCGAATCGGAAGTTGAAGGGTGAGGGTGCGAGTATCGGATATTTTGATCCGGTGATACTGAAGAACCGGGAGATATCGGATGAGGCGAGGGCGTTCTTGCGGGAGGGATATGAAGCGGATGTGGGACACTCCGAACAAGCGCTGGGGCTTGTGGAGAAGTACTCTAGGTTGTATGGAAATAGGGACGATGTGCAGGCGACGTTTCTCCGATCGATTGATTATTTTGACCGGTATTTGATGGCGCGTTTGGAGAGGAGTAGACGGTTTGAAAGTAGCTGAGAAAGGCTGCGCGATCTGCCAGGCTACTTGGGGCGACTACTGGGAGGAGGTCGAAGGGCAACGCATGTTCTTCTGCTGTGATATCTGCGCGGTCGAGTTCAAGAACATGGTCAATGAGGTGAAGAGGCGGACGGGATGGAAGACGGTTGACGAGATCAAGATGACGGGCAACTACCGTGGACGGGAGTGCGTGGCATTGTTCCAGGGCAAAGAGTACGGTTTCAATATCCGGTTTGACTCGAAGGGCAGTATAGACCTGTTCAGCGAACGCGCTTAGGGTCCCGGCTGGCCTCCTTGGGGCGCTAGAGCCGCCACGAAGGAAGAAGGGTACGGCAAGGGCTGGTGAACGTGGGAAACCCAGCGTTTCACGAAGAGCGGGGCGCGGGAAAAAAGGCCACCCCCGGGGGTCGAGAAAAGCATGCTTATTTTTCGAAACAGAATATTCAGGAAGGTTTCTGCGGGGGGTTACGGTGCGGATGTGCTTCTGTCGGGCGCAGCGGCTAAACGTTCTCAACTGTCGAGGTTGACTCGGGCCTTCTCCGGCTTGCCAGAAAGTAGACCACTGGTGCAACGGCTGCCACCGAAATCGCAATGATCGAGATGTAGGGCCAAAGAATGAGAGGAGGCGGGACCGACAGCGCTCCGAGGGCGGGATTCACTGTCAGCTCGACCACTTTCTGGGAAGTAGCATAACCCTGCTTGGAGACTGTTACGTTGATCCTGATGCTTGTGGCTGTGGAGACGCTTGGAGCCCCATAATCAACAGTGAAATTACCATTCCCATCTGTCAAACCGGTTGTCCTTGAGAAGTTGCCTGTTCCATTCGCGCCCAGCGTGACATTCGCTCCGGCCAGCGCCTGGTTTTCGCTTGACGCGTGAAAGTGAAGAGCAACCTTGTCAAGAGAGCGTACGGACGAGGCGTCCGTACCGCCGACGATGGTCGTGAGCCAGTAGGAACAAGGAACCGAGATGGTGGCTGAAGTGTCCTCAACCACAGCATCTACCGTGTAAGCTTTGGCGGTAGTAGTGAAACTCGTATCACTTGTCGAAAACGGGACAGCAGTACTATCGACAGTCGTCGAGTTGAAAGAGCCTTCGATCGAGCAACCGGGACCTATAGCCGAGCCGGGGTCAAGCTTGAGAACCATCGCCATCTGACTCGTACTTCCCACAAGCAAGACGCCACCGTCTGCCGAGGCAAGAACCTGCCAGACCTCACCAAACCCGTATGATCTGCTCCAGATAACGTTCCCAGTGGGATCAAGCCGCAGCACTGGCGCGGTCTGAGACTGAGAGAACAAGTGAGAAGTCTGGTTGTAAGAAAACCCCGCAACAACAAAACCGCCGTTGGAGAGCTGAACCACCGAATACGCCTCATCGAACATAGCCATACCTCCTCCACCGTACGCTTTCTGCCAGAGAACATTACCCTGAGAGTCAAGCTTCAAGACCCAGACAGCAGAGAAAGCCCCCCCAAACGAGCTAGTATAGCCCGCGACAATCAAGCCCTGGTCCGAAGTCTGATAGACAGAATACCCAAGCTCACCATGTCCACCACCTGCGTAGGCCTTCTGCCACACCAACCCGCCGTCCCCGCTTATCTTGAAAAGCCAAAGCTCGCTAAACGTCTGAGAAGAAGTAACATCTGATCGATACTCGCCAGCGATGACAAATCCACCGTCAGAAGTGGCCACAACAGAGCTAGCACCACTACTGCCGAACGTGGAATTGTATGCTTTCTGCCAGACGATCCCACCGCCCGAATTGAGGCGCAAGACCCACGCTGGAAGACCGCCAAACGAATAGGCGAAGCCAACGACTAGAAAACCGCCGTCGCTAGTCTGCACAACATCGTTAGCCTGCTCTGTGTGGCTGCCACCGTACGAGTTGTCCCAGACAACGTTCCCTAGGGAATCGACCCTCAACACCCACGCGTTCACATCTCCCCAATCAGGAGAACGTGTTAGTCCCACCGCAACGAAGCCGCCATCGCTCGTCTGCTTGACTTTGTACAGGGCATCGATGCCTAGTGTCCGGTACGACTTCTGCCACTGAACATTCCCCGAAGCGTCAAGCTTGAGAAGCGAGCCATCAGAATCATAGCCCGGCATGTATGAACCAGGGACAGCCCAGCTGGTCTCATTCGTCGACCCAGCAACAATGTAACCACCATCTGAGGTCCTATCCGCAGAATGGGCCTCACCACCGCCGAGCCAGGCGTAGGTCTTCGCCCACGAACTAACCGTTGGATAAACGGATGACGAAGAAAACGATGCCGCGTGCGAATACCCCAGCGCAGCTGAAAGAGAGAGAACAATGATCACAAGACTAGCAACGGGCGAACGCCGACACCAACCCCTACGAGGGCCAATGGTGCGAAGGATTCTCACATGAACTGACACTGAGACGGCGAATAAAAAGATGCCCGAGCTAATACACTGAACTCGACGCGCTTGGCCATTGACCGTTGCTAGACCGATCTGACCCCTTGAAAACGAAGCGAGTTGAAGTCGTCGTCATATGTGAAAATGTCTGAGACACCGTGCGTCCGAGCTAGTACCGCGGATGAACAGTCTGTGAAGCTGAGGTCGATCTCTGCTCTCTGTTTGTAGAGCTCCCAGGACCCCTTCAGCGTTGACTCATCGACTTTCAGGAGAACTATCGTTTTGGAGCCAAAAATGTCTGATCCGAGCTCAACGGCGAGCTTATGGTTCCCAGTCTGAGACCTACACAGAGTAAGCGACTCGTCGAGAACATAGTCCGAAGTATACAGCTTCCGATAAGGAGTCTCACCGCGCGCAATCCTCGCGAACGAGTCACGCGCAGATGCGTGTTGACCGTCCCGCTTGTTATAGAATGCTACAAGGGGCCCCGTATCGATGAAGAGCTTCAGCTAGACCCCCCGTAGAGGACCTTGTCATGATCGACAGACGTTCTCTCGGTCCCCTTTCCCCAGTCCTGAGCCTTGCGCCGACCGAGCGCGATGTCAAAAATCGGATCCTTTGGATCAATACCGGACTCCTCGCTGGTCCAGCGGAGAGCAGCCTCCCGTAGCGCATCCTTGATCGTGAGACCCTTCTTCTCAGCTATCTTGACCAAGGCACGGTACTCCTCGGCGTCTAGCTCAGTCTGAGCCACCTTTCGCTCCATGATATCTCCATGCAACACTGCATGCCATGTACATGTAAGCGTTTCGGGAAACCCCCCTCTGACTGGAGGGCTTACTCTCGCTCCCAGAGAACCTTGCCCCGCGATATCTCTTCGAACAACGGCCTATCCCCTTTTCTAAGCCGCATGTTCCCCAGTGCATCGACTATTATGGGAGAGAGGGTCCTGACGAACTTCTTCTGAAAACGTCTCATAACCTCCTTTGTCGCAGCCTGATTCTGAGCTAGAACGTACAGGTCGATATCGCTGTCCTTCTCGTCCGTCCCTTCTGCACTACTGCCGAATAGAACAACGCGTTCAGCGTACTCCTTGAGAGCGTCCACCAGATCCCTAAGACCAAGGATGTTGAATAGAATCTTGAACTCCCTCGCCGCAGGATTCGAGAGATCGATACTGTAGAATTTCGACCCGCCCCTCTCATCCGCTTTCGCCAGGCGGTGCCCCTGCAGCGCTCTCAGGGTAATGCTCGCCGCCCCTACACTTACACCGGCCTCCTCTGCTACTTCCCTGACATGATGGGCGCCAGCTGGGTCACGGGCCAGATACTCTAGCACTTTCAGCGTGACCGTTGTGTAGTTCATTTTACTGAACAACTGCTCATTATTTTGAACATATAAACCTCTATCATTACCATTGGTTTCGCCTACCACTGGGACTCTCTTTATTACGAGGATCGGACTAATACAACATGCTCAACGCTGTTCGGGCCCTTCGGGACAAGCGGGCACGTGAAAAAGCTCGTCCAGTAGAACCGTGTTGCGATTCTCACGAATCAACATGTTCTACGCGATGTGACGCACCCCAGAGAGCGAGGACAGGAAGAGCAAGAGTAGGAAAGACAACGACAGAAGATAGGATTGAACCTCCAGAATTGGGCGTGGAACTCGCTTCGAACATTCGAAGACTGACAACAGTTCTACTGGAAAAACTGGAACAGGACTCGAAAGAGAAGATGATCGACCAGATCCAAATGAGACTGATAGGCGCGATAACACTGAGAGCTCTGCGGCTCTGGGAGAAAACACTCCGGTCGAACGGAGAACCTGCGAGAAAAACCAGCAACATGATCCAAGAACTGAACGAACAGGTGCGCGCGATCCTCGGAGAGAACATGGAAGAGGCCAAGAAAGATGGGGAATAGTCAACAGCCAAGCGATGATGCGCTAAGAGACGAAGTCGTGCGTCAACTCAGAGAAAGCCTCTCCCGATCGAGAGAGATGATGCAGAACGAGAAACTAGACGCAAGAGCCAAGGAAAGATGGACCCAACTCCATACCAACACTGCTCAGGTGTTAAACCAAGTCTTACGGGACCAACAGGCCAAAGACTGGGAGAAGCGACTCAAGGAACTGGAAAGAGCCGGGCGTCTTCCCAGAAGAATCAGCCTCCCTGGGACCACGAAAGGAACGAACAGCGACAACCGATCCGGCGAGGCGTCCTAAATGTCACGACCCATCAAAGGGAAGATAGATCGTGCCTACGCGAAGCTGCAGAGAGAGCGGGAGCAAAGGGAGGCTGAGCGTAAGCCGCTAATTGTTGGAAATGTTGTCGAGTTCTGTCTGGTCTATCTCCACTTCAAACCCTACGCGTACCAGGAGAAGTTTCTCAGGGACAACAACCAGTTTGTCCTAGCGAGATGGTCGAGGCAGAGTGGAAAATCCCATACCATCGCAGCGTTATGCCTCTATCTAGTTCTCTCCCAGTCTCATAGGAGGGTTGTGATTCTGGCGCCGAGCTTGCGACAAAGCCGGAGGATGATCGCCAAGATCTCCTTCTTCCTTTCAGGGATGGAGACGAATTTTCTATCTGGACGACCTTACAAGACCCGGTTGGAGTTCATCAACGGATCGAGCATAGAGGCTCTTCCCAACAGCCCAGAAACGGTCCGAGGTATAACCGCTGACTTGGTCCTGGTGGATGAATTATCGTTCGTCTTGAACGACGAAGACTTGTACGATGCGGTTGTCTACATGCTTGGGACGACTAACGGCCGATTTATTGCGGCGAGCACGCCGGGATCGCGCGACAGCCTGTTCTACAAGATGTGTACTGATGACAAGAAGTTCGGAAACTTCTCGCGTCATCATGTTAACTGGAAGGAGGCTTTGGAGCCTAATGGGCCGCTGAAGAAGCAGATTTTGGATGCTATTCGCGCACAGATGGTTGAGGATCCGTGGCGCTGGCAGAGGGAGATGGAGGCGGAGTTCGCGGTTGATGAGGACGCCTACTTCAGCTATGCCCTGATTGAAAAGTGCGTTGATCCAAGGCTCGAATTCTGGGACGATAAAGATCTAATTGGAGTCGCATCAAATTGAGCGCGATTCCGAGCGATAAGCCTTGGAATGTGGGAACATTCTTCATCGGGACCGACCTCGGACAGAAAGTCGACCACTCCACTGTGGGAGTAGTGCGGAAAGACGCTGACGTTGTCTCTCTCGTCCATTTGAAGCGGTTCAAACTGGGAACCGAATACGGGGTCGTCTTAGGTCACATGAAATTGTTGCAGAGAACGCTGCAGACCGTCCACAGGATCTACATTGACCGGACAGGTGTCGGCGAGTTCTTTGTCGAACAGGCAACCAAGGAGGACCTCAAGAATGTCAAGGGGATAATGCTGAGTCTCCCGGAAAAAGAGAATATCATGGGCTATTTGAAAGGTAGAATGGAGAAGGGCCTGCTAAGGATTCCATATGACTCCGAGCTGATTAACGAGATTAACGTGGAAAGGTACGAGCAGACGCAGACAGGACAGACGAAGTTCACGCACCCGAACGGGACGCACGACGACAGACTATGGGCCCTCGCACTGGCAGTCTACGCGTCAGGACCCGCGATAACAAGATATGTTCCATTCGCAGCCTTCGGACACATCATTAAACCCCTATGGCAATTCTCGGAACAGAGGTACCCATACCGGTGGAATCCGGCCCCTTTCAACGCCGCGCGATACTGCGGGACATGTGGTAGACTGACAACATCAGACCACGAAATGTACCACAAGAGATGAGCATCAAAGGCTACTAACGCTCTGATTGGACTCGGTTCGCTGAGAACACTTGTAGCCGAGGACAAACTCGAAGATTCCCTGTGAAATCGAAACTCGTGGGACAAGCTTGAGTGAGTTGAGATTCTTGAGAAAAAGAGGGGTTCGGGCTGTCTTAGAGCCCGAGTCCGGCGCCCAGAGTGTAGATAGCGCTGGTCGTCTGCGTCTCCGTTGTTCCATCGGACAGAGTCGCTGTTATCGTCACCTGGTAGATGTCTCCTACAACAAGCAGTAGTGGTAGAGTGGTTGTCTCAGCTGACGCTGATTGACCAGGTTGTAGTGGGAAGGCAGTGTTCCACGTGAATGTCACTGGTTGGCCGGAGAGTTGCACCGATACCGAGCTGATGGAAACGGTCCCTGTGTTCTCGCCTTGGATCTTGAAATCTGGACTGCTGCCTCCTTGTAGGTTTGTGTTGTCAATATTTATTGAGTTCAATTGGAGGTGGTGCTTGGTTTGGAAGAAGGTTGAGCCGCCGGTCTGGACTGCGATGTTGGTGTGTTCACAGTCGATGTCGTTGTTGGTAGCCTGGGTGCAGAACGGGGATGTGGAGGAGCGTCTCGTGGCGGGTTCTGCGGTGCTGTTGACGAACTGGTCGGATGTGTAGATGATCACTGCGCTGCCTGTGATTGGGCTCGCTGCGACTCCGAAGTCGTCCAGCAGATCCCTGTTGCCTGTGCATGTGACTCCTGCCTCACATACTCCACCGTAGTGGATTATGTTCGAGGCGGCAACTTGGGTCCAGCTGCTTCCTGGCACTAGAGCGTTCAGGTTTTGGCTGAAGTAGACATTCCATGCAGCAGTGTCCGGGTACGTGTCAGGGTGATCTACTCCGTTGTAGAAGTTGGTGCCGTACCAGACTACGTCCAGTTCTCCTGCGTTGCCGGCTGTGCTCCAGGGGAAGATGGCCGTCTTGGAGGGTGCGTTGTTGATCTGGTAGGGTCCGGACCAGTTCTTTCCGAAGGTCCTTGAGAAGCTATAGTAGACATTGTGGTCATCGGTATAGACCGCGTAGACGTTTCCTGCGCTGTCGACGCTGACGTTGATGAACTGGTGCCCGTAATCCACGTTTGTGTTAGGATTGTTGTATACTGTGTAGTCGGTGAAAGTGTTTCCGCCGTCTATCGATACCGCTATCCAGACCGTGTGGACGTGGCAGGCGATAGTGCACGATGCTAGCTCGTCGGAGTTGGCGATCGAGCTGAACACTTGGTAGATCACATGATTGCTCGGGTCTATGGCTAGGTTGCCGATTATGTTGTTGAAGCCTGCGAGGAAGGCGATGTGGGCTGGGTCGAAGGCTGACGCGTGTTGAGTGAAGGCGAGGCCGCTATTGTAGCTGCAGTCCACGACAATGTCATTTGTCAGGGTGATCGCGTGGTATGAGATACAGACTTTGTTGGCCCCGTCTGCTGCTATCCATTCCCTGTCGTCCCCGGCGACGCTAGCGCTTGTCGGATTGATCGACCATGATGCGCCCGCATCAGTGCTGGTGCTAACGTAGACGTTGAGTAGCGGTGGATTGCTCTGGAGGCTTGCCACGTATACGTTGTAGAGACCGTTTGTGTTCTTGTCAGGGGCGACCGCGATGTCGGTGTCTCCCCCTGCGGGGCTGATTCCCGGTCGTCCGACTGAGACGCTATTGGGAGGTGTTAGGGTTGTGAAGTGTTGCCCGTTGTCGTTTGATCTCCAGGCGAAGGTTCCTCCGCAGAGGCCTCCGATGACGCAGAACACGTTTTCTGATGAGCCGTAGAAGTTCCCGGCCTTATCGGCTCTGATCGAGGGTTCGCCTTCGGTGTTCTGGCAGGTCCGCGCGGTGTTGGGACAAGAAGTTCCAACATTGTATCCGGTTACGAATGGGTTTCCGGCTAGCTCGTAATTAGCGAAAGTGGCTTTGGGCGAGGCGGCGTTGGCTCGGGTGATGGTTGCTGATGCGAGGATTGTGCCGCTAGTGAGGGTTAGTAGTATGAGGATTATTGTCAGTGTATTGTCCGTGGTTTTTCGAATAATATCCATGGATTGGGAGTGGAGGGTCGTCGTGGCTATATTCTATGTTCTGAGCCGGGATAATTTCGAAGGCCGATATTATCGAAACACAATATATTGCACTTTGAACACAAAGTAGCACAAGCCCCCTGTGGCCTTATCACGAGATCAATAGAGCTTAGGAGCTCGTGCAGAAGTAGGGTTCTGTCTGGATTCGTTTGAGGCAGAAGTCAAACGGTCATGGTTCACGCTTCGAGAGTCACTAAGAGCTGCGACCAAGGGCGGAAAACTTTGGACCCCGGCGATCGTCGCGCTTGGCGAGAATTGGGTCAGAATCCTTTCAAGCGAACGTTCTGTTGAGTTGAGACCACACAGACTGATCTGGATGGAGTGAATACTTCCGGGTTAGCACTCGATAAATACTTGTTCAGGCTCAACTTGGAACCCATGACAGAGCCTGTGCTCGTATCTCCGAGGCTAGTTTATGTTGAGAGAGTCATAGGGATTCCAGAGATCGAGCTGTTAGACCTTTCAAAGGATGCGAAAACTGCGCTCGCACTGTCCAACAAGACTGGCTCCTACCAGCTGGCAGCGTTAGACGTCAGAGGAGGAAAGCTACGCCCGGTCTCTCACGGAAAAGAACGGGTAGCTTGGGCTCGCATATCAAACGATTCTGAGACAGTGTGCTTCTCCCGAGACTTTGGCGGAAAAGAGGAGCATCAACTCTTCACAGTTCCCTTGGAAGATGGCGACGAGGAAGAGCAGCTAACACAACTATCGTCAACCCGTGTTGAGGGCTTCAACTGGTCCAATGGCGATGACAGGCTTGTTCTTGCCGGAGCGACAAAAGAGGTGAATGGCGCCTGGACGGTCGACCTAAGCAATGGCAGCCACACCCAGATCTATCAGAACAGGCACTGGGTGTTCAACCCTGAATGGTCGAAGGATGATTCCAGAATCTGTGTGTCCGCAAAAACAACAGAGCACCCGACAGCGCTGGAGCTTGTTCTCCTATCTCCGGAAGGTGAACTTGAACCTCTCATCTACACGCCTAAAGAGGGCTCTGAGAATACGAATGGGGGATGGCATCCCTCAGAGCCCTGGATACTGTTCAGGACAGATGCTAGAGGCCGCTATGAGTTGGCGGTTTACAAAACAGAGTCTCAAGAGCTAAGCTATCTTAAGGGCGGAGAGCTCGGCCTCGACTTCCCTGTCTTCGCATGGATGCCTGACGGTAAATCCGTCTACTACCTTGCTACGAACACGGGCAGAACACGGCTCTACACCGAACTGATCGACGGATCCGAACCGCCTTCTGAGGTTCCTCTACCCGAGGGCTACCACGCCGGCTTTCTCTACTCTTCCGTGAAAGTGGCCAGGTCAGGCGAGTATTTCGTTTTCTCATGGTCCTCTCTATCGAGCCCGCCTACCCTGTCTAGGTTTGATACGAAGACGAGAAGGGTGGAGACGCTGCATGAGCATTTCACGGACCTCCCGCTCGGAAGAGCGGAGCCGGTTGTCTACAACTCGTTCGACGGACGACCCATACACGGATGGTTCCTCAAACCAGCGCGATTGGAGGCTAGAAGGCCCTGCGTCCTATGGATTCACGGGGGTCCAGCGTGGGAGGTCGCGGACGCGTGGAACCCTGCGATCCAGTCCTTCCTAGTAGCTGGATACACGCTCTTCGCGCCAAACATCCGCGGAAGCACAGGCTACGGGGTAGAGTTCCAGAACCTGAACATACATGACTGTGGCGGAGCGGACCTCAAAGATGTTGAGGAAGCCGCGAAATACGTCAGGACGAGGCCGGAGGTGGACCCGTCGAAGATCGCGCTGGTCGGTGCAAGCTATGGTGGGTTCATGACCTTCCTCGGGACAACAAAGCTACCGGACTACTGGGCCGCGGCTGCAGCAATCGTCGGAATCACGGATTGGAGGGAGATGTACGATTTGTCTGACGCTGCGTTTAGGAGCTTTATCGAGAGATATTTCGGAAGGCCTGAAGACAACCCGGAGCTCTACTATGACAGGTCTGCGATAAACTTCGCCCACAACCTAAAAGCGCCGTTGCTCATATGGCATAGAGGCAACGATTCGAGATGCCCTCTAAGTCCTGTCCAGAAGTATGCGGATAGGCTTCGCGAGCTAGGCAAAGACTTTGAGATGAACGTGGTCTGGGACGAAGGCCACGGATTCCAGAAAACCGAAAACCTAGCCCGCCAGTACAAGGCCATCATAGAGTTCCTAGACAAGAAGCTGGTCTTGGGTTCTCTCACATCTTCTGTCTAAGCCCGGAAAGGTTCGATAATGGACCATCGAACGCTCGTCTCAAACCGAGAGGTAGCGGTCAGGTCGATGCCTTGGATGTCTCTTTCGCCTGGTCCTTCGCCGAAGAGCCAAGTATTCTAGCAGAGTCCACGCAATTGCAATGAGCTCTTGGAGGAGATTCTGGAATCTGCTGGGTTCGGTTTTTCCCTTGTGATTTTGTCCGAATTATGGACACAATAGGACAAAATGAGCCTTGGTGAAATGGCACGATCTGAACTCAAACCGTTGAGAACAGCCTAGTTTACGCGAGACTCAGATAGGTGGACAGAATTCCCTCGTGAAAAAGGATTCTGGAACAACATACGCGTTGGCAATCGACTGCCAAGCTGCATATAAAGCGGCTGGCAATGCATTGCCAAGCTCGGCCCCTAACCTCTTGCTTCTTTCCTATGTTCGAGGTCTAGCTCACGGATACCCTCTCTGACCCTCTTCTCCTGCTTTTGGAAAACGCCTCGAAGCTCGGTAAGGCTCTTGGTAGAGCTCAACCCTAGGCTCCGCCGCGCCTCCACCAAGAGTTTTCGACAGTTGACGACACTCCGCTTGAGAACCATCTCGCTCGTTCCAAAAGTGCCCTGGAAAGATTGAGGATCCAATGCGGAAAGATATACATCTAGTCGTTCTAAGTTCTCACCGATTTTTTCCCGTGGACACTTTTCGAGATGCTCAACAACATCTGCGAGCAAGGGTTCCTGGAAGCATAGCGCAAGAATATCACGCATGTCTTGGTCGCGAATAGAGTTGGCCTTCAAGGCCAGCAGCATCTCACGACTAGCCACCCTGGCACGGGCTTTGGCCTCGAGTCCCCGCCCTCTAATCTCCCTAACTTCCGAGTTCTCGAACAGATATGGAAAGGGGTAAGCAAACTTGGTCTGGCGTGAATGGACAGAGTTAACGAGGAGATCGAGACCGACCCTCACGCCAACCTGCTTGCCATAAACGACTGATCTCCCATCGTAGATTTGCTCCACGTTGTGCTCACTTTCATGTTTGAAGCCTAGCTTCTTCGCGAAATCTCGGAAGAACGAGAGCTCTCCCAACGGTAAGACGAAATCAAGATCGACTGAATAACGCGGAAACTGGTATGAGGATACAGCGTAGCCACCGATCAGAACATAATGACGAGTCAAAGGCAATTCGTTCAGGAAATGAAAGCACTCGTTCTCTCGCGCCTCCAGCTTCTGACCGATACTGAGCTTCGACGGTTTGTCTGGCAAGACTCTAGCCTCGGCTTAGCTTGGCTCTGAATTTCCTTCGGAGATATGATACAGCGGGCTCGTAGCCCCCCTTCCTTTCCAAGCAGTATTCCATGACTCTGGCCATTGAAATCACGGGAACTCCATCTCTTGTCTCTGAATTGAGCTCGTGGACAGGATGAAGTATGAACACGAGTCCAAACAATGTTTTGCGATCGCTTTCGAAAGCGTAGGCAGCTTTGTTGTTACGGAAGAACTGTTCCCATCGTCGGGTGTCGGTGCTTCTTATCTCGATGTGAACAGGCTTGTATCCTGCGGTAAACCCGGTCCAGTAATAACCGTCTGTCCAGATTCTAACCGCGTCATCATGAGAGTAGGCAAAAGGGGCCGGGGGCGAGCCGAGCAGTTTCTCCTTCGACATGCTCTGCTTAACCATCATACGGGAGAAGTCGAGAGGCGAGGCCGGCTTGTAGGTCCCGGTTTGAAGGCGCGTAATGAGGTTCAACTTGACCAAGTCATGGACTACCTTGGCGGGGTCCGGGCTGGGAAATTCAGCGCGGAACTGGTCTATTGTGAAGGCTTGATCGCCGAAGACCTCGCATACCCAGCCCCAGAGCTCCACGTACCTGTTCATTTCTGATTACCGTTATGGTAATCAGG
>VBAX01000022.1 GCA_005883075.1 Candidatus Bathyarchaeota archaeon
TCATCCTATGTAATAGCTCGCACGCTCACAACTCCCTCGCCTTTTCAACTCGTGAACTTCCAGTATCTTGTTCTTCCAAATGGCGAAGTTCTCTCAATGAGCCCGTTGCAACCAAGCAATGAATGCGCTTGGCTGGAAAGCATGAACGTTACGACCCAGCAAAGGGCCAGGCAGCTGGGACTGCCCGATTGCGATTATGTCGCGTGGTATCACCGAACCAGTCCTCCCACACTGTTTCTTGAGTTTCAAAACTTCACGGAGCTAACCTACAATCTCAGCAACACTACTGCTAGATCGACTGGCTCGGAACTCCTCTGCTTCTCACTCTCTTCGCAAAGTTTTCAGTGCTGGGTGCCGCCTGCAAGGGTCTCTCACCTCAAGTGAAGGGCCAATGTTTGGGTCGAGGCCGCAAGGGGACCTGTTTTAGCGATAGTGCCTGAAAGCCACAGCGCAATTCATGAAGTGACTTCAACGTGAACCACTGTGGTCACTGTTTCCCCGTATTGTTCTGTCTTCTGAACATTGAGATAGTATGTCCCGCTCTGTTGAACGCTAACTGGGAAGCTGGCTTGGGTCGTGTTTGTCACCGGTTTGTCGATAAGGTAGGTGGTTGCCGCCGAGTTTTGCTGGTACCAGAATGTCACGTAGACAAGATATTGTGCTGTGCTAACCGTGATATCGACGTTTCTGTTTCCGAGAACGAAGAGGTCAAACTGCCATATATGATTCTCCTTTAGAGTTTGGGTGTCATCGACCAAGACGCGTGGGATGTACTCATAGTAGATGTATCCAAGAATTGCCGCGACTATAACGGTCGCCAAGACAATTACAAGTGATAGAAATTTGCGCTTTTTCATTATTAATTCCGTTTGAATCCTTGCCTGTACAGTCCCGGCAGGAGAGCACTGGACAGTCGTCTTAGATCCATCGACACTTAATAGCATACCCAATTTGGTTGATCGGGTTTACAAGCTCACGGATATTTGCGCAGCATAGAGTTTGCCTCATCTTCTCTGAACGTCTAGTGGTTTCGGGAGGCTGGTTGAGCATGGGAGTATTCGGAAAATTCGTCTTGGTCCAGATGTCTATCTAACAAGTCTCGCCAGGGTCCGAGGGCATCTATGATTTGGTCTGTGTTAGGTGTTTGACTTTAGATCGAAGACTGATGGAAATGACAAAAGAGCAAAGAACCCAGTTAGCCGGACCCGTGTAGCAATTTATATCTTTTTGAGTATGAAACATCCAAACGGCTTTAGTAGCCACGCTACTATTCACAGATATACTAGCCGAGGTCAGCTCATTCTTACATTAAAAGAAGTTGATAGGTAATAGTAGCACGTAACAGAGCGAAGTCGAAATACACTGTTACTCTTGGCTCAGGCGCCTCATCTCAAAAGGGACGACCTTCGGAGAACCGTTCGTTCAGAATAGACCACGATACAATCGACCAGCTGAATGACATTTCCGAAAAGGAGAGAGTTAGCGTTAATGTTCTAGCCAATAAGGCACTCAGGAGATACGTTGAGTACGATGTTCCAGGTGAGAAGTTCGGACTCGTAACCATATCCAAAGCTTTGTTGAAGACTCTCTTTGCTCTTATGACGGAAGAACAGGCGAGAGAGCTGGGCCGAAAATCCGGTCGTGAAGCCGGGCCAGGATTCGTGACCTTCTGGTACAAGAAGTTCGATCTAGAGAACACGATCAAAACTATAGGAAAAGTTACGTCTGAGTACGGGCGAAACTTTAGCTTCGATTCGTCTTTCGACGGCAAGACACACGTTCTGGTCATGCGGCATGAAAGTGGAAAAAATGCTTCGGCGTACTATGCAGAATCAACAAGAGCAATATTTGCATTGCTTGGGCTTGATTGTAGAATAGAGGAGAACGAAGACCAGGTTACAGCACATGTTGACGCGCTTCCTTCAAGCAGCTTGCTTCCGCCTCTAAAGCCATCCACAACAATCCCAAAGCTCCCAGGGCTGACGGGACCCCAAATCACGAAACAGAATCCTACATCCTGAGCGTGACAGGCTAGCCCTGTTAGGACTGCACTTAAAACGGGGTCAACATAACCAGTTTTCCAACACAGAAAAATGGAAAGATCCGCGGACTACAAAGCTTCAGGGGGAAAACTCGTCCGGATCAGACTCACAGAAGAAGCAGGGCACATCCGGTCCGTCAGGATAACAGGCGACTTCTTCCTCATTCCCGAAGAGAGCATCGGAAAACTAGAAAAAATGCTTGAGGACACTCCCTTACGGGAACAAGAAATCCGACTCCTAGTTAACCGATTCTACAGTGCAACCCAGGCTCAAGGCGCAGGAGTCACCCCAGAAGATTTCGTCAAAGCACTACTCTCCACGAGAGAGGTGTAGAGCACTGGAAACCTGGCGTCTCGTAGACCATGAATATCGCGACAATCCGTCAATGAACCTGGCTGTTGAAGAGGCGATACCGCGAATGGTCGGGGAAGGAAAAGCTCCAAGCACAGTCCGGTTCTGGCATAATTCCAACACGATCGTCATAGGATGCTTCCAGTCCGCCAAGCTAGAAGTGAATATGCAGGCTTGCAAGGAGACCGGAACCGAAATCGTGAGAAGATTCACAGGCGGGGGCGCGGTCTACCATGATAGTGGGAACTTGAATTATGCGATATCGCTGCCGAAGGGACACCGGTTGGTCCCGGACCATAATCTACAATCAGTATTCCAAAGATTATCTGAAGGTGCGGTCGAGGGCTTGCGAAGGCTCGGCGTGAAGGCGGAGTTTCAGCCTGTGAACGATATCCAGGTTGACGGGAAGAAGGTATCCGGGGCTGCGGGCAGCATCCGCTGGAACTCCGTGTTCCATCACGGCTGCATTCTTGTCAATTCAGATCTCAGTATTCTCGGGAAGGTTTTGAATGTTCCGCGCGCGAAGCTAGAGGATAGACATGTTGCAAGTGTGCAGAAACGGGTGACGACTGTGCGGGACGAGCTGGGACGGGATATTTCCACTAGAGAGGTGGCCGATGCGATTGTGGGCGGGATCGAGAGTTGTTACGAGGTCCGGGTGGAGTCTGGCGTGTTGATGAAGGAGGAGGTTGGGCTGGCTGAGGAGTTGTATCAGACTAAGTATAGCCGATTGGAGTGGAACTTGGAGCCCTGATCAAGGCTTGGCTCCGGCTTCGTCAACGGCTCGACCCTGGGCCGAGCCTCGGGCATTGTGATCTTTGTCAAGAGTTCGCCGTGTGTTCTAAACCAATCAGGTATGATAACTGCGCGCAATAGCTCCTGAACCGTTACTCCTCGCTCCTTCGCCTCCCCGTCTAGAAGGTCGAAGGTCTGGTGTCCGAACGCTACCATCACTTTGATCGAAGACATTTTTTCTGTTTTCACACCATTTTTCTACGAGTTATCGCTACGGGTCCTAGAAAAAATGACCCGAAGAGATACCTTAGACGACTGGTGCCCGGCTGGAAATCATATAAATCTGCCGGAAAAAACCGGTTCGGAAAAACCATGCCCGTGCAGAGGAGCGCGCAGACCGAGAGCGTCGACGATTACCTCAAGATGATGCCAGGGAATACGAGGGTCGCCCTCGAAAAGCTTCGCAAGATCATCAAAACCGCTGCACCCGTGACAACCGAGGTCGTCAGCTACAAGATTCCAATTTCCAAGTACCAAGGACACCCTCTAGTCGGGTTCGGGGCAACGGAGAACCATTGCTCGTTCTACATCATGAGTTCAGGCATGATTCCCAAACTCGCACGCGCAAGAAATGCCGAGCTCAAGAGATACGATGTTAGCGGTGCCACCATCCACTTCACGCCCGACAAGCCTCTCCCCGCCACGCTCGTGACAAAGCTCGTCAAGGAACGCATAGCCGAGAACGAAAAACGCGCGAAAAAGTGAGGCGTCTAGAAAGTTGTTCTTCTCGTCTTGCCCTGTTGGGCTATGTTCTCTTTCAGGACTGACCCTTTTAGTCCGTAACCGTAGGTTTTGAGCCATAGCTTGACTATTGCGACGCATTTTTGACAGCGTATTCTTTTGGCCTGGACCAGCTTCCTCTTCCACACCTCTCGAGTAGCGTTCCAGCTCTCCTTGCTGGCCTTTTTCAGCTGCCGACTCCTATTGTAATAGTCTTTCCAATAATCGACCCACCCTGCGGGTGTAGTGGGTGCGGATTTTCCATGTCCCACAGGATGGTGGCCGGTCATTCGAACTCTCTAGTCGATGCTAAGCGGACACCTGTATGACCCTTTCCGTACTGCTCTCCGTCCAACGATTATCGACGGAGACAATTTGCGGAAACTTATCTTCCTTCAATCTTGTTGTTCAATCTGGTCTCTAAGCAGAGTGTCTGGGATGTTTGCTGGGAGGATCTGGCTTGGGAGAAGATACTGGGAAGCGTAGACAGCCAGCTCGAAACTCTTACATTCCGTGAGAATTCGTCCTGCGAGGTCCCGCCCAAGTGTCCCGAAAAAAGTTCCTGGGGAAACCACGCTTTCCTCGAACGCAATGGCGAATTCGAGATTGTTCTTAGGTAAGCGTCAAATATTGATCGTGGATCGGAATCTAATCGGGGTCTAAAAAGGGGGGAGGTTGACGGAGCTATTATAGTATGATTACGCTTTGAAGAACGGTGCATAAGCGAGAAGTGTCTCGCTCTTGAAGATACCATCAAGCTGACTAACTCTCTCAACGGA
>VBAX01000023.1 GCA_005883075.1 Candidatus Bathyarchaeota archaeon
AGTCCAATTTCGCGGTTCTGGTCAGCGTGACCGATGCGACGCTGAGGACAGTTTCAAACGGCGGTCACGTAGCTAACCCCAATGGATATGACATCGGGTTTTATACGGATTCTTCCGGATCGACAAAATTGAAATGGGAGATAGATTCGTACAACCCGTCGACGGGACAGCTTATCGCATGGGTAAAAATCCCCACTCTGTCGAGTACGACAGACACCTCATTCTATCTATTCTATGGGGACCCATCGATCACGACCGACCAATCTGACCCACTCAACACATGGGATTCCAGTTTCAAGGCCGTTTACCATCTTGGCAACGGAACAACCCTTACCGCAACCGATTCTACGGGTGGCAACAACGGGACGTTAGTTAACAGTCCTACGGCGACTGCCGGAAAGATTTATGGGGCGGCTCATTTTGTATCAACCAGCGGCCAGACCATAGGCCTGGCTAATCCAGGCGACTTTCCCGTTACGACGGCGTGGACAATGGAGGGATGGTTCAATCCCTCGAGTGACGGAAATGTCGCTCTCTTTTGGGGTCAGAATTCCAATAACGGTCCGCATCTGGTTCTTCCAGGGAACAACACCTGGCGAGTTGGTTTCTGGGGTGGCGCGGCTGCTGATGGCAGCTCAGTTGACCTGAACACTTGGCAGCACGTAGTAGGGACTTTCGATGGCTCGAATCTGAGACTTTATAAGAACGGATCGCTGATTAGTGGGCCTAGTCCGGCGTCGCCTGCTAGTGCTGCTGGCCCGGTCGCCGAGATAGGCTCTTTTTTTGGTGCTTTTTGTTGGAATGGTAACATAGACGAAGTGCATATTTCCACCATGGCGCGTTCTGCTGCTTGGATTACTGCCGAATACAACAATCAAAACTCCCCTGGCACCTTCATCACGATGAGAAGCGAGTCGTGTCCATCGGCAACGCCAACTCCTACCGCAACGCCGACCCCGACTGTGACTCCCACCGTTACGCCAACTCCAACGGCAACGCCAACACCGAGTCCGACTGCAACCGCAACCCCGACATCGACGCCGATTTCTCAGTGCACTGTTCCTAATTTCATTGGCGCCCGGTTGAATCAGGCTCAGTCAATTTGGAACAACGCGGGATTCACAACCAGGGTTACAACGGTCGGCCCAATGGGCCATCAGATCACGTCGCAAGGTCTTCCTGCGGGATATGTCGGGTCTTGTACCGCCACAACGATCAGCGTTACCGCTCGATGATTCGCGATCAGGTTTTGGCTTTTTTCATATAGGCTAAGCCTCGCCGCGCCGGCGCGGGATTACACTCAGGGCGCGTGGCTAAAAAGTGCAGGGTTTACAAACGATGGACCTTTCATGGACCGGGGCGACTTCGAACAGCATCGACATTTACCGCAATAACGTGTTAATTGTTAGAGTTCCAAACAACGGTTGCTACGCTGATCATCCCAATTGCCGTGGCCATGCCACCTATATCTACAAGTATGCGAGGCGGGCACAGGTAACTGCTCTAATCAAGTTACTGTGACTTTTGGAGATTCGGGACCCACTCTTAAGCAGGAATTCGCACAGTCGATCGAAACCTTAGGACCAAACTAGTCGTGTACGACTAGAGAAAGATAATCCCGGTCGCGTTCTTGGAGGCGCACTACGACTGTTAGAACGTCGGTGGCAAGTTGGCGACGCGGGAAAATGCTACGTCCGAAGAAATACGGATGATGATTGTACGGTAGCTCCCGTTTCGAGTGCGAAACCTCATGCAAATAAGTGACAAGAGCCAGTTGGATCTTGTCGGCACAGGGTTGCTGATCAACGCGCACGAGGGCAAATGCGACCGGCTGAGCCTGGAGGCAATAGTGCCTTCGCTCATATTTCTCGTGTTCGTCGCAAGGGCGGCGGCGACGGCGCCGGCTTATCCTCTGAAAGCAAGCGCTAACGGCCGTTATGCGGTGGACAACAATAATGTTCCCTTTTTGATAATCGGTGATGCGCCGCACTCGATACTCGCCAACCTGAACAATGCGGACGCGACCAGCTATCTCACCAATCGTGGAAGCAACGGATTCAACGCACTCTGGATTGAGCTTCTGTGCGACGGCTACACCGGGGGCGTGGGTAGAGAAGGGTCTGCTAACTATGGGCGTGATGTTAACGGCAAGAATCCTTTCACGAGTACATTGACCGGTGGGTACTACGATCTGACGACGCCCAACCCACCTTACTGGTCCCACGTGGATTACATCGTCCAGACTGCGGCCACGAATGGGTTGCAGTGTGTGTTCACCCCCTTGGATCAAGGCGGCTGGACGCAGACATCGCTTCGCAATGGAACGAACCGTTGCTACCAATACGGTCAGTTTCTTGGAAACCGTTACAAGAATTCACCAAACATAATCTGGAATCTAGGGAACGATTTTCAGAACTGGGCAACGCAGCAGAACGACGCTGTGATTCTCGCCATCGCAAATGGCATCAAGAGCGTGGACACCAACCACCTAACGACCATTGAGCTCAATTCTCCGGTCAGCGAATCTCAGGATGACCCAAATTGGATTTCGCGCATCACGGCTAATGGCGTTTACAC
This sequence comes from Candidatus Bathyarchaeota archaeon, assembly GCA_005883075.1. GTDB lineage: Archaea > Thermoproteota > Bathyarchaeia > 40CM-2-53-6 > 40CM-2-53-6 > 40CM-2-53-6. The sequence continues at coordinate 2,578 of VBAX01000023.1, forward strand.
TTATTATCCGACGTATCACGAAGCGCTAGTGGCGTACAACAAGCCCAATGTCATGCCGGTTCTCTTTTTGGAGGAACACTATGAGCTTGAGAACGTCGGCGGCGAGTTCGGGACGCCGAATGTCCTGCGCCGTCAGGAATACTGGTCTTTGACCTCCGGTGCTTTGGCCGGTCACATGTACGGCAACCATTACACATGGACTCTCCCGAGCGGTTGGCAGTCTCACCTGAACACGACGGGAATGCAGCAATTAATGTATTTTAAGAACTTCTTCTCCTCGCGCAGCTGGTACAACCTGGTCCCGGATCAATCCCACACGCTTCTGACGGCGGGCTATGGCACTTACACGACTCGCGGCAACGTCAGCAACAGCGACTACGCGACTGCAGCCAAGACGCCGGATGGCACGCTGGCAGTCATTTACACGCCCGTCAGACACACACTAAGTATCGCGCTGACCAATTTCAGCGGCTGCGTGACCGCACGTTGGTACGATCCGACTGCGAACACCTTTGCGGCCATTTCCGACTCGCCGTTCCCGAACACCGGAACGCACAGTTTTACGACTCCAGGCAACAATAGCGCCGGTGACGGCGATTGGGTGTTGCTGCTTGAGGCACCAGGAATGTAACCCACAAGGGATTGAGGGTCTCGGCGCAGCCCACTGCCCAGTTACCTCAGGCCCGGTTTCAACTAAAACTGCCCGCGAATCCCCTGGCCTTTAAGCACTGGCGCTCGTATCACTTAGGACGAACAAAGAAGAAATATTATTAGGCGTATTCTTGTAACTGGAACGGAAGGGTATCTGGGTTCGTTGTTAGCGCCGGAGTTACTCCGGCAAGGCTACGAAGTCATTGGCTTGGACACTGGCTTCTACAAAGGACGTACGTTCTATCGGGATGGCGGAGCGACGCCGCCGACGCTTGCGAAGGATATTCGTCACATCGCCGCCGAGGACCTGAAGGGCGTTGAGGCCGTCGTTCACATGGCTGAATTGTCCAATGATCCGGCTGGCCAACTGGCACCGGCCGTTACTTACGAAATCAACCACAAGGGTTCGGTGCATCTCGCTGAACTTGCCCGTAAGGCGGGAGTAAAGCGCTTCGTTTATATGTCCTCATGCAGCGTATACGGTGTCTCTGAAGGGGATGATGTGACTGAGGAGTCTTGCGTTAATCCGCGAACGGCTTACGCAATATGCAAGACCTTGGTTGAGCGCGACGTGAAACGCCTCGCCAGGAAGGGCTTCTCACCTACCTTCATGCGCAATGCCACTGCCTATGGCGCTTCGCCGCGAATGCGATTTGACATCGTATTGAACAATCTGGCCGGGTTGGCATGGACGACCAGGGAGATCAAGATGACCAGCGATGGGACACCTTGGCGGCCATTGGTTCATGGATTGGATATTGCGCGTGCGATTATCGCAGTGTTGCAGGCTCCCACCGAAGCAGTCCACAATGAAGTATTCAATGTTGGCGATACTTCTCAAAACTATCGCGTGCGCGAGATTGCGGAGGCAGTGCGCGAGGTGTTCCCTGACTGTAGTGTGAGTTTTGGAGCTCCCGGCCAGGATAATCGGAGCTACCGTGTGTCGTTCGAGAAGATTCGCAAGCATATGCCGGGTTTCGGATGCGCTTGGGACGCCCGCCGCGGAGCGAAACAACTTTATGATCTATTCAACCACATTGACATGACGAAAGATGTCTTTGAACACCGGACGTTTACGCGCCTCAAACAATTAGAATATTTGATACGGACGCAGCAGATAGATTCCCAGTTCTTCTGGACGAATGAGGATTGGCGTAGCACTTGATGAGGACCCCGGCGGGCCCTCGCCTTCCCTGCTGCTCGACATCAGCGAGAAAGTCGCTGCATGGGGTTAACGCCTTAGATTTTCGCGAACTTCGCCCCGCAGTTCCCGGAGAAACGGAGGAGGAAACGTCGCCGATGGCGGATTCTTTGCAGCTTTATCGACGCGGGATCAAGATCCAACGGCTAAGATGACGAAAGCTCAAAACAAATATCATTCATGCTGAGGAAAGGCCTTTATCTTGTAATGTGCACGAGCCCCTTAAGCATGAGCGCCAAGCGTTTAAAATGGGAATGAGCCGGCTCATCGTGATCGCATGTTTCGCGGCTGCGGCGTGGGGTCTTATCCTGGAGGGCAATCTCTCGGCAGCAACGGCAACACCTACGCCTACACCAAGAGCGACGCCGAGGCCTAAGCCTACGCCACGGCCCCGTCCAACACCGGCGCCGCGCCCTACTCCTAGAACCACACCGACCCCAACCCCCACTGTGACGCCGACGGCCACCCCGACAGTGACTCCAACCGCAACACCCACGGCTACCCCTACACCTACAGCGACCCCAACCCCAACGCCAACAGCGACGGCGACGCCAACGCCGACACCTGCATTCGCAAGCGACAACTTTAACCGCCCTGATGGCGGATTAGGCGCAAACTGGACTGCCCCGCCGGCAGCCGAGCAGACACTTTCTATCGT
>VBAX01000044.1 GCA_005883075.1 Candidatus Bathyarchaeota archaeon
CGCCGTGCTCCCATAAAAACGCATGCTGAATGGGACTGCCTATCGGCGTTGAGCGGCCCACGATCTGACCCTGTGAATTAATCCCTTCTGCGTGGCTGGTGCTACCCAGCGTACCGAGATCCGTCATTACTCCATTTCTCCAGAGGAACGCATGATGGTTTTGGCTGCCCGACGGCCCCGGCAAGTCCGCCGTGCCCATCACGTCTCCGGCATCGGTAATCCAAGTCACGAAGCCAGTGTCACCTCCCAAAGTGCCCAAATCCCGCATCACACCGTGTCCCCAGAGAAAGGGATGATAAGTCGTATCGCCAGCAAGAGTTGACGTGCCAGCGACTTGACCGCGGTTATTCAACAAAATTGTCGGACCATCAACACCGCTGAGTGTCCCACCCAGAGAGCCTAAGTCAATCATCCTGCCGCGATCCCAGAGAAATGGATGGACCGTTGGTATTCCGGTGGTGTCATTGGGTGTGGTATTCGTAGCTGAGATTCCAGCCACCTGCCCGGCCTCATTGATAGCGAAGGCGCCGGCATCGACCCCGCCGAGCGTTCCCAAATCCTGCATCACGCCGCTGTGCCATAGAAAAGCTCGGCTCTCGGTCGGATTAAAGAAAGGTGAAATTGGATCGGGAACTCCATCAAACGAAAATCCGACCACCTGCCCCGTGTTGTTAAGGGCGGTTGCAGTGGCGAATTCCTCGCCCAACGTCCCTAGGTCGAAGATTTCACCATTTTCCCAGAGCACCGGGTGGCCTGCGGGGGCACCGGTAAAGGAGTCAACTCCACCGGTCTGGGAGAATCCGGCTACCCACCCGCGATCGTTAATCCAGTGAGCCACGCTAGTCAAATCGCTGTTGTTTCCTCCGAGAGTGCCGAGGTCGGTGAGAACTCCCTGCTGCCACTGGAAAGCGTGCTGAGCGAAGCAGTCATCGCATTCCTGCGAGAAAGGATCGAGCATGTCGGTGCTAGCTGCACCAACAACTACGCCATTATTGGTCAGAGCTCTCGTCGGGTTTCCGGGGCCCCCATCCTCTGATGGCGCAATGTAGCTCGAAGGTCCGCCAAAGGTCCCGAGCTCAATTAGTTTGTAGCGCGTGTGTTGTGCCAGAAGTGGAAGTTGTAGGCCAACCAAAGTGATCAGCGTGGTCAACATCGAGATATTGGACCTCATACGTGACTCCTCTATTGGAGATTTGACGGGCCAGAGCCAGTTCCACACCTGGTCATATAGCGAACGTGTTTAACCCGGCTTCTCCCGGCGTTCTGACTCCGCTCTTTCCATATAGGCGTGAATCGGGCTTGAAAACTTGTAAAAGATGCAAGAATTTTTACGATCGGAACCAGTTAGATGGGCGGGCCCCTCGCTCAGAATCGTAGGTGTCGCAATCTGCGGTACGGGACAGTCATGCTGTTCGGTTTATTGTAGGGAATGGGTACCCCAATCAGCGCCTCCCACCGGACCAGACGAGTGGGGCGCTGACACAGGAGCAAGTCCCGTACCATCAGCATTAATTGTGTACAGTGCCTTCTGTAGCACACGACCCCAGCGCACGAATACGAGCCTGGCTCCATCCGGCGACCAAGCCGGTGCTAAATCGATCGTACGTCCGGTGTCCTGAAATACCTTATGAAGTCCCGAACCATCTGGATTGACGAAGAACAAAGAGCCGGCCGAAACGAATACAACGCGGCTCCCGTCCGGCGACCAGCGCGGAGAAAAGTCTCCCGGATTTAGTCCCCAGGGTGTGATCTGCTGTGGGTTCGTGCCGTCGGCATTTGCTACGAAGACAGCCGACTTGAAATGACTAGAACCGAGTAGCTGTCCGCGTAGGAAAACGAGCCGGGTCCCGTCCGGCGAATAGTCGCCCGGAATGTCGTGGGTACCAAACGGACTCGCAGTAAGTCGTCTGAGGTCACCCCCATCAGACGATCGAATGCTAAATATGCCGGCAACAAAGCCGGGGTCAACGTCGTCCCAGGATTCAAAAGCGACTCGCGAACCATCTGGTGACCAAACTGCGCAGCCAAAGTTCTGTGTCGTCTGAGAACTGAATTGGACCTGGTTCGAACCGTCCCAGTTGATAATGGTGATCCCGGGAAGAAGGATTCGACTTCCGTCCGGCGACCAACGTGGGCACTCAGAAGGCCCGGCTACCCTAGTTTCGTGAGCCCCGTCGGGATTCGCAGTATAGATATCGGCGTCTCCGATATCAGGGTTGAAGCTGCCCCACACGATACGTCCGTTCGGGCCAGGAACTGTTGCAAGTGAGTGACCTCCCAATGCAAGGACTACTACGATAATGCTAAGGGTCAGTATCATGGATATTGTTAGCGATTTCATTTCAGCGCCTCCTTATTTCGAAGCCCTTCTCCGGGGCGTTCTAATTCCGCTCTTTCCTTTAAGCGTGAATCGCATTCAAGAACTTGCAAGAAAATCGAGTAAATTTCTGCTTATGAGAAGCCACCCAGACGGGCGGTCGGGTTCTTAATCTGGCGTGGAACGAGTATAAAGGTGCAGAGTCGCATAACTTATGGAGCCACATTCGTCGCATGACGTGACTGGCCTACTTCAGGCGTGGGGCCATGGAGATCAAGAGGCCCTGCAAAAACTCGTACCATTAGTGTACGAACAATTGCGGGCGGCTGCCCGTCGCTACATGGTCCGTGAACGCCAAGGGCACACTCTCCAGACCACCGCACTCATCCACGAGACTTATCTCAGGCTGGTCGATGTTCGCAGGATCAAGTGGCAAAATCGAGCTCACTTCCTGGCCATCTGCGCTCAATTAATGAGACGAATTTTGATCGATTTTGCCCGATCACGGCGCTATCAGAAGCGAGGAGGTGCGGCCCCGCACGTGGAGCTCAATGAGGCTCTGGTCTTGACTTCCCGGCCCGATCCCAACTTGCTCGCGTTGGACGATGCATTGAAACGCCTGGCTGTCATGGACCCGAGGAAGAGTCGGGTGGTGGAATTGAGATTTTTCGGCGGTCTTAGCGTCAAAGACACGGCAGAGGTATTGAAGATTTCTTCCGATACGGTGATTCGGGACTGGAACCTCGCCAAGGTCTGGCTGCTGCGTGACCTGCGTGGAGGCACATCGGATGAAGCCTGAACGCTGGCGTCAGATCGAGCATTTGTATCACTCCGCCCTGAAGGTCGCTGCAGATCAGAGATCTGCATTTCTCAACGAGGAATGCGGAGAGGACGAGGACCTGCGCAAAGAAGTCGAATCCTTGCTTTCGTACGAGAAATCGGCTGCAGAATTTATCGAGTCGCCAGCGTTCGATGTGGCGGCCAGGTTAATGGCTGAGGAGGAGAATTCGAATCAGAAACATAACAGCGTTACAGGTCTAAGCCCGCCCCGCTTTCACATTTTAGAAAAACTCGGTGCCGGCGGAATGGGAGTTGTTTACAAAGCCGAAGACACGAAGCTCCGGCGCGTGGTTGCGCTTAAATTCCTGCCTCCTGAACTCTCGCGCGACCCTCAGGCACTTGAACGCTTTCAACGCGAAGCCTACGCCGCCTCGGCTTTGAATCATCCCAATATTTGCACGGTTTACGACGTCGATGAGCACGATGGCCGTCCGTTCATCGCCATGGAATTGCTGGAAGGGCAAACGCTAGAGCGTCGCATTGGCGCAAGACCGCTGCCGATCCTAGAACTACTCGATTTGGCGATTCAGATTTCTGATGCCCTGGAAGCCGCACACACCAGAGGGATCATTCATCGTGACATAAAGCCCTCCAACATATTTGTCACTACCCGCAAGCACGCCAAGATTGTTGATTTCGGGCTGGCCAAAGACACGAGCGGCCGGCAACTTGCAAGGGCCTTGCCCACCGCAAGTCTGAATCAAAACAACCTCACGACGCCTGGCGTCGCGATTGGGACGGTCGCCTACATGTCACCGGAACAGGCCCGAGGTGAAGAACTCGATACCCGCACTGATCTGTTTTCCTTCGGCGCTGTTTTGTACGAAATGGCAACCGGACGCGCCCCATTCGCTGGTTCGAGTTCTGCCGTCATCTTCGAAGCTATTTTGAACAAAACACCTGTTCCCGCAACTAGCATGAACGCCGAGATCCCACATCAGTTAGCGGAAATCATCAGCAAGGCGCTGGAGAAGGATCGCGATCTGCGCTATCAGGTGGCATCAGAAATGCGCTCTGATCTGAAACGACTCAAGCGCAATTCGGAGTCGGGACGAAGCTTGGCAAGACCTGTAGTTGAGAATCAAGTCGTCCCGTTTGCAGGTTCGAAGATCCGCCCTTCTGGCGTTGCTGTCTGGCCACGCCAACACTGGCCACTGCTGACGGTCCTTCTATCGCTAATGCTAATCGTGTTGGCTGCTGCAGTTCTTTGGTTTGTCCAATCGCGTCCAGCCGCACAGCGGGAGATTCAGCAACGCCAACTCACCACAAATTCCTTCGAGAAGCCTGTTAACAGTGGAGCAATTTCGCCGGATGGTAAGTACCTGGCCTACAGCGACGCAAAACGCATTTATCTCAAGCTGATCCAAACGGGTGACACCCTCGTAATTCCGGATCCGGATATTTTGAAGGGCGAGAAGATCGATTGGGAAACTGGTCCCTGGTTTCCGGACAGCACGAGATTCCTTGCAGTAAGTCACGCTTCGAATTTGCCCCTTATACCGACTGCGGAGGAAACGAGTATCTGGGTTATTTCGATTTTAGGTCGGCCACCGCGGAAGCTGCGTGATCACGCAGAACTGTATTCGATTTCGCGTGATGGCTCGTTGATTGCCTTTGGCACAAACGGGGGCAAGTTCGGTAATCGTGAAATCTGGGTTATGGGAGCAAATGGAGAAGACGCACGCAAGTTCTTTGATAGCGACGAGAACACTGCCATCTGCTGCCTTACTTGGTCACCAACTGGAGAGCGCGTCCTCTACGTGATGCCCGATAAAGACGGGGACAAACTGGTGAGCCGCGCTGTCCAAGGTGGGGCGGAAACCACTGTTTTTTCCCCTTCCGAACTGGGCAGGATCAATGAGCTTTCCTGGTTCCCAGACGGCCGCTTGCTCTACTCTCAAGAGGAACCCGGATCTTTTTTTGGTAGCGCTTGCAATCTTTGGCAAATGCGGCTGGATCAGCACACAGGACAACCGAAGGACAAACGGCAGCTGACCCATTGGTCTGGTTTCTGCATGAACAACTTTAGCGCCACGGCGGATGGCAACAAACTCGTGCTCCGCAAATGGGTAGGACACTTGACCTCCTACCTAGGTGACATCGCTGCTGGCGGTTCACGCCTGCTCAACATTAGACATTTTCCGCTGAGTGAAAGCTCCGACGGTGCGGCAGATTGGACGCCGGATAGTAAAGCAATTATTTTGGTGTCGAATCGCACGGGCAAATTCGCCCTATATAAGCAGGATTTAGACGAAGATACAGCGGAGCCGATCGTGCCTGACGGATACGGGCGGAACCCTCGTGTGACCCCGGATGGCAAATGGATTTTGTATTTCGCGAAGACAGGAGCACCACCCACGAAAGCGCCGGAACCCGTCATGCGAGTCTCGATTAATGGAGGACCATCAGAGCGGTTATTTACCGCGACAGAGGGCACGTTGTTAATGAGTTGCGCGCGAGTTCCATCCGGGTTGTGTGTGCTCGCTCGACCGAGCGAAGATCGTAATGAGGCAATTGTCATGACTCTTGATCCATTGAAAGGACTAGGTGGAGAACTCACGCGATTTGCAGTGGACCCAAAGGCGAACAATTGGTGGCTAGATCTCTCTCCTGATGGGAGTCGGTTTGCCGCAACGCCAAGCTCGGCAGGGCCAATATACATTCATTCTCTTGGTGGTCAGCCGACTCAACGAATCGAGATAAAGAATTGGAGCAACCTGCTCAATTTCAGCTGGGCTGCGGATGGTAAGGGCCTGTTTGTGGTCGTTGGCATCGAGGGCGGTAGAGTAGTTTTGCACGTCGATCTTCAAGGCAATGCGCAACCGATTTGGGAGGATACAGGCGGTTCAGGTGAAACCCAGGCGTTCCCTTCTCCAGACGGGCGCCATGTGGCCCTGCAGGGCTGGACCACCAGCGGCAATCTTTGGATGCTGGAAAACTTGTGAAGTTCGGATGAATGACTCGATGTAAGCCTTAGAATTTGAACTCAGCCTTCAACTGAATCATCCTGGCGGAAGTATTGCCTCCAGAGAAACCAGTGCCCAAAACGCTCGTAGGGGGCTGCTCCAGGCCAAAAATTTGTCCGAACGTTGAGTCAGAAATGTCATATAGGGGGAAGCCAAAGTTCGAAAGTTCGGATGATTGAAGAAGTTGAAGAATTGCAACCCGACCCCGAGCGTCGCCCCCTCCAGCCTCTTAATTTTGTGATCTTCATCACGGTAAAATCGGTGTTGAAGTAATTCGGACCGCGGAAACGATTGCGTCCTTGGGGAATAGTTACGGCAGCACCGTTGCAAGGACCGGACGGACCCGGCAAATTTCCAGTATTGAAGCCCGTTTCACAGCCAGCTTGTACGAATCTCGCGTTCGGATTGGGAGTCCCATCTGGCAACGTTTGTGCTATTTGGCATCGGGTTACGGATAGCGGAGCAGCTGCCCTCTTGTCGCACGCTGGCTCTGAAGGAAGAGGGTTTGTGGGTACAGCGTAAATGATTCCCTGATAATTATTGCGCGCGAGATTTCCCGATTCAAGAGAGTCAACCACCGTATATGGGAATCCGCTTCGGGCGAAGATCGTTCCAGAAATCTGCCATCCGTCTAAAAGGTCGACCCACCTATGAATCCGGAACAGTTTTTCCAGCGGTAGCTCCCAAACATAGCTTGCGTTGAACGAGTGTCGCGTATCGTAATCTGCCGAACCGTAAGCGCACCATTTATGAAATCGGGCAGCAAGACCGTCAGCCCTTCATCGTGATGGAATTTCTGGATGGCGTGACCCTGAAGCAGTTTGAGCGAGGGACATCTCACCACTCCCGGAGAGGCGATTGGCACAGTGGCTTACATGTCCCCGGAACAGGCCCGAGGGGAAGAACTCGATGCCCGAACAGACTTGTTTTCCTTCGGAGCTGTTCTCTACGAAATGGCAACCGGAAAGCCGCCATTTTCCGGTTCCACCTCCGCCGTCATGTTCGAAGCCATCCTAAACCGAACGCCGGCCTCTCCCCTGAGTCTTAATTCGGAATTTCCAGATAAGCTCGCTGACATTATCAGCAAAGCGCTGGAGAAAGATCGGGATCTCCATCTGAGTTGTGCGCAATTGCTGAACTGACCGGAGATGGCAAACAGGAGATCATTTCGGCTCTCGATCCTTTGAAGGGACGCGGTTCTGAACTCACTCGGTTAGACCTTGATCCGAATGCGTATTGGTGTACGGCGCTCTCTCCTGATGGCTCCCGTATCGCCGCAACCCGTAGAGCGGACGGACCCATCTATATTCTCTCCCCACACGGCCAACCGATACAGCAGATTCAGGTGAAGGGTTGGAATGATGTGCAGTCCTTGACATGGGACGCCACGGGCCGAGGTCTGTTTGTTGCGGCTGGTGTCCGCAGCGGAACAGTGCTTCTGTATGTGGATATGCAGGGAAATGCAAGTCCGTTGTGGCGGAACGCTGGAGCTTCTGAGTACACAATCGGAGTGCCCTCTCCCGACGGTCGCCACTTGGCAATAACAAGCGATACCAGGAGTGACAACATATGGATGTTGGAAAACTTCTGACGGCAAGGAAATTGCGTCAGCTTTGATTGAGAAGATCCCCTCCGCAAGTCTTAGAATTGAAGCTGGACCTTTAATTGAATCATGCGTGGGGAAACATCGCCGCCAAGACCAGCACCCAAAACGCTGGTAGGCGGCTGATCCAGGTATCCTATCGCCCCGAATTCTGGGCCAGACATATCAACTTCTGGCAAGCCAAAATTGGGATGGTTGAAAAAATTGAAGAACTGAAAACCAATTCCCAGCATGGCGTTTTCCCAGCGAGGGATTTTCGTGTTTTTCATAATGGCGAAGTCGGTATTGAAGTAGTGTGGTCCACGAAAGCGATTCCTTCCCTGGGGAAATGTAACCCGGTCGGGCGCGCGATACCCCGCTGTACACAATCTGACCAAATTGGGAGTATGATGCCACTCTAATTCCGGGTCTTGCTCGATCGAATCTGTTGGGGTGGTTCGATGAGATTGCGGCCGACACAATTCTTGTTTTCATTGCTTCTTCTGGCCGTTCTCTTCGCAAGTGACCTGAACGCCCAAACAACAATTTCTGGTGCTTTGACCGGTGTCGTAACCGATCAAAGCAACGCAGTTGTGCCGAATGCGGATGTCGAAATCAAGGACAATTCCAAGGGCATAACCCAATCAACGAAGACTGATCGCGAGGGAGTGTACCGATTCTTCTTTCTCGCGCCAGGCAGATACGTCTTGGTAGCGTCGCACGATGGTTTTCGAGAACAGAGGCGAATGGTGGACGTTTTGTTGGGGCCTCCCATTTCGGTGAACGTAAGCCTGGAAATTGCAAAAGCAAGCAGCGAAATTACGGTGACGGACGAAGCGCCGCTGATCCACGCTGAAAATGGCGACGTCTCCGCAACGATGAATCAGAGGCAAATCTCAGAGGTACCAAATCCCGGCAACGATCTTAGCTACATCGTGCAAACCGCACCCGGTGTAGTCATGAACACCGATACAAGCTTCGCCGCGTTTTCGATCTTGGGGATGCCCGGATTTTCGTATCTTCGCACCATTGACGGAATCAACGAAAACGACAATTACCAGAACAACGGTCTGAACGGTAAGCTCTTCCTAACGTTGGGACAGAACCAGATTGAAGAGGCAACTGTCGTTAGCACTGGCTACTCCGGCCAGTTCGGCGGCGCCGCGGGCGGGAACATAAACTATTTCACAAAGTCCGGTGGAAACAAATTTCACGGAAACGCACAGTATTATTGGAACGGCCGCGCGCTCAATGCCAACAACTGGTTCTTGAACGCCGCCGGCCAACCGCGCCCCCCAAATATCGCCAATCAGTGGGCAGCCTCCTTCGGCGGACCTGTCAAAAAAGACAGAATGTTTTTCTTTCTGGACACCGAGGGGCTGCGGGTGCTTATTCCCCAGATCTTCCTTGTGAAGATCCCGAGCCCTGAGTTCGAGGCCTCAACCCTTGCGAATATCGAGTCCGACCCTAAGTTAACTGCTGCCTCAGTTGCGTTCTATAAGACCATATTCAATCTCTATAACGCGGCGCCGGGAGCAACTTCCTCTGTTCGCGGCGGCTTCGGTCCGGGCGATCTGGGCTGCAATGGATGGACAGGACCGAATGGGCTTGGGACCACAGTTCCATGTTCGGCGCATTTCACTTCGAGTCGCAGCCGGCCAAGTTACGACGCGCTCACATCAGGCCGCGTGGACTGGAACGCCGGTAAGAACGACCGCGCCTCCTTGGGATTGCAGTATGAGGTCGGCCGCCAGGCAAATTACACCGACCCGATCAGCCCGCTCTTCGATGCTGATTACAGCGGGCCGCCTTGGTGGCAAGGCCGAGTCATCGAGACTCATACATTTGGCGTATCGGCTGCGAACCAATTTCTGCTTGCTGGGAGTTACGGCGGCAATAGCGGCGCTTTCCAATTAAAACATCCTTCGCAAGCGCTGGCGGTGTTTCGGCCCACGCTGAATTTCGTGCAAGGCACTTTCGATAGCCTGGCGACGGCCAATTCATTTAGTGCATTTGGCTTTGGCCTGTACGAGACGCAGTACCAAATTTCGGACGATGTGGTGAAAAGCTGGCGAAACCACAAGTTCGGATTCGGCGCAAACTTTGTCGGCATCTATTGGACTGAACTGCCTCTCAAAGTCAATGTCACTGGGCAATTGAATGTCCAGACGCTCGATGCTTTTTTTCACGGCGGCGTTGATGATGCCTCTCCCAGTGTTAACTTTACGCAGTTGACACAATCGTTCACCTCGCAGGGTGACAAGCGAATTTCCTTCCTCAATTTTGGAATCTACGGCCAGGACGAATGGCACGCGCAGCCTAACTTAACCTTCACTCTAGCCCTCAGGACCGAGCATTATTCCAATCCGCTTTGCCAAGGTAGTTGCTATTCCCGGCTGGCTGCGCCGTTTGAATCGCTCAACCATGACCCGAACATGCCGTACAATCAGGCGATCCTGATTAACCAGAAACACGCTTTTCAGAGTGTTGACAGCATCCTGTGGTCGCCGAGATTTAGTTTTGCCTGGCAGCCTCTCGGTCTCTCGCATAAGACGGTAATTCGCGGCGGCGGCGGCATTTTCTATGATCCGTTGCCAGCCGGCGTCTTCGATTCGCTTTCGAGCAACGTCCCAGCCTATAACTCGTTTGCCCCGCAGCAGAACAATCTCACCCCTGACGAAAATACCAGCTTATTTGAGGATGCGGCAGCTTCGAATGCTGCATTTCTCAAGGGGTTCGCGAGCGGCCAAACTCTAGCTCAAATTCAGGCTGCGATTCCGAACTTCTCTCTACCGGCAGTAAGCGACGCAGACAGGACCATTCATTACGTGCAGTATCAAAGATGGAGTCTGGAATGGCAGCAAGGTTTTGGCGCCAGGACTTCGTTCACCGTTGGTTACTTCGGCCATCACGGTATTCACGAATTAGTGCAGAATACAAATGCCAATGCATATGGCTTTGGCTCACTCCCCACAAGTGCGTGCACCAGCCCACCTGTGCCACCTTGCGCTGACCCCCGATTTTCGTTTGTAACTGAGTTTGACACCAACGCGGTATCCAACTACAACGGCATGGTTGTTTCTTTCAAGCACCGATGGGGCCAGAGTTTATTCCAGGCCAACTATACCTATGGCCACGCATTGGATGAAATCTCCAATGGAGGTTTTCTCCCCTTCACGAATGCCACGTTCCTCACTCCACAGAATCCGAACAATCTGCGGGGAGCCTATGGGCCAGCCGACTACGATGTGCGGCACTCCTTTAATGCAAACTACATTTGGGAACTCCCAGTAAAACATCTGCTTCGCGATCATGGCTGGGACTCTCTGTTGACTGGATGGCAGATCTCCGGAACGATCTTCGCTCGCACCGGATTTCCATACACTGTATTTGATCCGGAGGAATCCGGGAACCTCGCGCAAAACAACTATAGTGGAGCTATCTACGCGGTGCCGGCTGGTCCCCTTGGTTCAGGACCACCATGCGGCGAAGGCGCAGCTTTTCCACTTTCTCCGCATCCTTGTCTGCCACCGCAGTTCTTTGTATTGGCTGATGGTTCGACCAGCCCCAATCCAAACGCACTTTTCATCCAATCAACCTGCGAGACAGGATTTAACACCGGCAATTTGCCAGGTCCGTCAGGTCCGTGCAAGGGTCCTGCGGTGTCCTTCGCCCAAGGGCGTAATCGGTTTCGTGGGCCGAGTTACTTCGACACTGATTTCACAATCATGAAGAAAACCAAGATACATGGATGGGAAAACACGACGTTGGGAGTCGGCTTGCAGTTTTTCAACTTCTTCAATCACCCGAATTTTGGTTTCCCAGATAATGCAGTTTCGGACTCAACGTTCGGGCAGATCGGTTATTTGGAGCAACCACCTACGAGTGTCTTGGGGACCGGCTTCTCGGGAGGCAATGCTTCCGCGAGGATGATTCAACTTAAGGCCCAGCTGCAATTCTAGGCAAGGCATGACCTGCGAGCAGCAAGATTCGGCAAGCGTACGTAGCGGTCAGAAATTTTCCATCATCCACATATTGCCATTTGCTACCCAGTTCTGAATAGCCAGATGGCGACCATCTGGGGGCGGATATGCGAGGGTTTCGCCGGACGCTCCGGGGCTCCGCCATAGGATACGAGCATTTCCCTGAAGATTTACATGCAGAAGCACATGTGCGGCGCGGATGCCGGCAACGACATACAAGGCCTTTCCGTCCGCTGCCCAAGTCAAATCGAGGAGATCGTTCCAACCCTTGACGACGATCTTCTGTATGGATTTGTGAAACTGCGCTATCGAGGACTGCAGAAGAATGCCACCCAACTGTCGCGGTGTGCGCGCTGGTGAATGTGTACTTGGCGCGGAAACAATTGTTGCTCCTGGCACCGGCTTAGCCCGGACCGGGAGCGAAGGTTGCTGATCACGGGCGAGCACCGAAACGGGCGGAAGACCGGGAAAGACCGAATCCGACCGCTTGCACCGGCCTGGCAGAACACTTACTACCTCGAAGACACGGGCTTATTCAGAGTTTCCCTAGGATGAAGGCATTTCACTGTTCCCCCTACCTTGGTCAAAATCTTGTTCACAGACCTCTAAATTTGGCGGGTTTTTGAGGGTTTTGTTAACTAACCGTGCCTTCTGGCGGGCTATCCGAGCCTTGTCATGTTCATGGCGTTCGCCACAAGGGACACACAACCATCTTCCATCATGACACCTGACGCCGCTTTCCTCACCTTCTGTTGGCGTTACGTGGTCATATACGTCACAAATGTAGTTTCCTGCATACCCACCAACAACAGGTATAGAGCCTTTGAAGGGCTTGTCCGAAAACTGTCTCAGTGGACCGCCGTTCCACATACGCTTGATTTCCACTATTCCCCCTTTTGAAGATTCGACGGTACAGCGATTAGCACGCCGCCCATTCGCTTCAATTTGGCGTCATAGGCATTGTCGGCGTCTGTGCCATCGAACAAATGGGATGGTCGAACACACGCCGAATTGTCGCAAACATGGCACGCGAACTCAGGCAAATAGCCATTGGCGAGAAAGAACGCAACACGACTCGCCAACATCGGGGAGAGGCTGACGGAACGAATCATAACCCTGCCGCATCCGTCGTCAGAACTTCCAGTCCATTCCCAACATTCGCCGAATGACTT
>VBAX01000045.1 GCA_005883075.1 Candidatus Bathyarchaeota archaeon
AAAAATTCTATTTCTGTTCCACCCATCGCAAGATAGAGTTCGACAAAGCCCCACAGAAATCCGCAGGCAAAATAGCAGCCGCCTTGAGTCGAGAGCCTGTCGCCTCGATTGAATTTTACAGTGCCGCTCCGAGATTCTTGTAGACCGAGCGGACGCCACGACAGGGTGTGGCCCGATATCGCTCTTGGGAACTCTCTGTCCATGATTGGACCAAGAGATTTAGCAAGGCATTGACCTATTCGATCTAGAAATCTTCGGCAGGATTTATCTGGAAAAATGGCATCGGGAAGGCGAACGAGATTTGCAGCGGGAAAAATTCCAGCAGAAACTCTGGTGCGCGCGGTCTACAATAATTTGGGGAAAGGAGACAGGAGAGTTCTTATTGGTCCAGGAATCGGTCGAGACTCGGCCGTAGTCAAACAAAACGGTGCAATTCTAGTTTTCACTGCAGATCCGATTACTGGTACACCCAGCCATATCGGACAACATTCAGTGGAAATTAACGCGAACGACATCGCGACGGCTGGGGCCCGACCAAAGTGGTACTTATGCACGATTCTGCTTCCAGTAGGAACTAGAGAGGATTCTCTGAGAGAGATCACGAGAGAGATTCACGAAACGGCGAAGAGACTTGGGATAACCGTGGTTGGAGGACACACGGAAGCAACTTCAGGATTAGACAGGCCGATAATTTCGGGGTTTATGGTTGGAGAGACACGGGGCAGAGTCCTGAGCGCGGAAAATGGGAGACCAGGAGATAGGATCCTTCTAACCAAGACGGCCGGGCTAGAGGGAACCGCGATTCTCGCCCGAGATCAAGCAACAATCCTGAAGAAGAAGGGTGTCCCAGAAGGACTGCTGAAACTCGCTAGAAGTTACCAGCAACAGATCAGCGTTGTCGAAGAAGCACTTCTCGCCTCCAAGCTAAGAGGGGTACATGCCTTGCATGATCCTACCGAAGGAGGGGTCTTGAACGGTTTGTGGGAGATGGCCGAAGCCTCAGATCTTGGCATAGAGATTTGGGCGGAGAAGATTCCGGTAGCTCCAGCAACACAAGTCATTTGTCTGACTCTTGGGTTGGACCCGTTGAAGCTGATGAGCTCCGGGACACTCCTTGTAGCAGTCGGACGGTCCAAACGCTGGAGTGTTCAGAAGGCTCTGATGAAGAGTCCTCGTAAAATGACGGAGGTTGGGAAGCTGACCGCCCGTAGCAAGGGCAGAGTTATAGTAAGAAGGGGGAAGAGAGAGGCCCTGAAACCCGTCTCCCAAGACGAGTTGTACAAGCTAGCCTGAGGATGTGGAACTCGCCTTGAATGGCTCTTGAAGAAGAAAAATCAGGAGCATCATTGCGACTGCGAACCCTCCCATGAAGAACCAGCCCGCCGAGAAGCTGTTGTACATACTGGCGAAAAAGGTGAAGCCTATCGGAACAAAGAAGCTTCCCAGAATCTGCACAGAATTGATAATGCTGATTCCAAGAGGCGCATACTCGTGGCCCACCTCGGGATACTGAGATGCACTAGCATACATCGTTGAAAAGACCATTGCGTCGAGGAAGCCGACCGCAGGAATCACAAACCATAGTCCGTTTGCTGGTGAGGCTCCGAACAGGGCAATTCCTATCGAGGCAAGAAGGCCTGGAACGAGGATGAAGATTTTTCGTTGCTTAAACCGGTCTGACAGATAGCCGCCAACCGGACCCCCGAATATGCTCGCGAACATGATTAGAGACGCAAGCAATCCAGCGATCTCAGCTGGAAAAGACAGTGTCTTGTTGAGGTATCCTTCGAGGAACTGGGATGAGGTGAAGATCCCGCCCCACAGTCCAAGAACGCCAAACGCGATAATCCAAATATTACGGCTCCGGAAAGCTCTCCGCATCGACCTACGCTTCTTTCTTTCGGTGTTGTCGCGCGGGATCACGATTTGGCCGATGAGGACCGAAATTAAGCCGAGCACTCCGCCGATTATCAGCCCTACGTGCCAGTTGAGAGCGTCGATAACGATCACCCAGACGAACAGACCTAAACCACCTCCAATATTGAAACAGCTGTTGTAAAGGCCGAGCACCAGACCCTCTTCCTCGGTTTTGAAGAGGGGCGTGAGAATGCCGATAGCAGGTGCAAAAAAGAGTGCGGCTCCGACCCCTAGTAGGAATCGGAATACGATCAAGACGGGAAAGTTGGGTGATAATCCCTCTCCTATTCCTGAAAGCGAGAGAAGAAGCATTCCGAGCTGGGAGGTGTTCTTTGGACCCCAGCGAGCAGAAGCGATCCCCGCGGGGATCTGGAATATTCCAGCGCCCGCTAGGAACGAAGCTGTTAGAATGCCGAGCGATGGAAGGTCGACACCAAATTCCACTCCGATCAGGAAGAGCGCTGGGGATATGTTGAACCAGTTGATGGTGTAAATGACTCTAGACGTCAGAACTGAGGAGAGGACGAGCCATCTTTTCTCCAAGTTGATCAGTATTCCGTCTCGAAAGCTCCATCTCTGGGTTATTTGAGAGTCAGCATTTGGTTAGGGAGGCGGATGGGTCCTCTCTCATTCTCGCCCAGCGCTTAGCGCCAGGTCTCAAGATCCACTTCATCTAGTCCCAAGGGACATGTCCGTTGGGCCAGAGCAGTCATCGGACCCGGAACAGTTCAGGGAGACGCGAACGAATAAAGCCTTACCATCCCACAGTCGACAAGTGTCCCCTAAGTGTTGACCGGAATCAAAGTCACTCCTCTTGCCTTCGAGAGCTTCGGAGTCCGATCAATGTGCACTCTAATTGAGACCAAGGACGTCACGGTCTTGCTGGATGCTGGTATCGCACTGGGGCCTAGATTCCGGTTGATGCCACATCCAAGAGAGTTCCGCGCACGGGACGAGGGCAGGATGAGAATCGAGGAAGCTGCCGCCCGCGCTAAGGTAGTCACCGTCTCACACTATCATCATGATCATCATACTCCTAATTTCGTGGATTACGTTTGGCTGGGTAGCAGCCAAGAATCCTTCGAGCGAATCTACAAGGGAAAAATCGTACTTGCCAAAGATAGTCGTCGAAAGATCAACACGGCACAGAGAAGGCGCGGTTGGATGTTTCGCCAGGCTGCGGAAAAGTTGGCTGAAAAATTCGAGGCAGCGGACGAAAGGACCTTTGAGTTTGGCAGAACCAAGTTGAGGTTTCCAGCAGCAGTCCCTCACGGGGAAAGTGAATCCGAGCTAGGTTGGGTCCTACCTTGCATCGTCGAGAAGGCGAAAGAGAAAGCGTTCTTCGCGCCGGATGTTCAAGGCCCCGTTGTGGATGAAACCGTTAATCTGATCTTGAGAGAGAAACCTCAATTGCTTGTAATGGGAGGCCCACCAACATATCTGCAAGGATATCGGATTGGTGACGAGTTCTTTCGCACGGCCATTCGGAACATGGAGAAGATTCTTGGCACTATTCCAATGGTGGTAATAGATCATCATGTACTACGGGATGAAGGATGGTACAAGTTTCTCGAACCGGTCAGAAAATCAGCTGAGAAGGCCAATCACAAACTCTTGGCTGCGTCTGAGCTTTTGGAGAAAGAACCAGATCCCTTGGAGTGTAGGAGACAAAGCCTCTACGAGCAAGACAAGCCAAGCAAAGAATTTCTGGAGTGGGCCAATCTTCCCGAGGAGACACGGAGCGACAAGCCGCCTCCTCTAACCACGTAATATCACGGTGTCAATGGACGATCATCTCCGACCAATCTCGCGGGGACCGTCGACCAAGCCTGAGATTCCTATTGCAATCGTCCTTCGTTGATTTGAATCGCTGAGGCACCATTCTTATATCGAGTGTTCACGGCTGACCTTTTGGGCGGTGGTGGGGGGCTGGGAAGCCGGTCGTTTCCTGTAACCCGAAATCGACCTATGCGGGAGCCCGTTAACATTGGCGAGCGGCAACCTCGACCATGCAGAAGACCCAGTTGTCTACTGTGACATCCTGCCCCACCAGGTCGGCGGCGTGGGAGCGCTCTCTGAAGGGAGGGTTGCTACCTGCTCACGATCGAATCCGGCGAGGCCCGGAAGGGAGCAGTCGTAAGGTCGACGTTCGACGCAGGTGGGATCCCAGGGTGGAGAAAACAGCTAGGACACCGTGCCTGGAAGAGATGCCCATCACCAGAGGACGCCATCACCGCCTTTGAGGCCTTGTTTCAGGTATTGCCCGTTAAGCTCCGTTCGCGCCTTAGAATGGAACTCACGACGGTGACGGTCGTTGAGCCAGCCAATACTGCATTAGTTGTCGAACGCTTAAACGCACGTTGGAGAAGAGGCATTCTATCTGGCTCCAATGCAATACACCCGACTTGGATCGACTGGGCTGCAGGTCTCTCGGATATGTCTGGGCACTATGTCGTTCGGTAACTCTGAAGAATGGATGGTCGAGATTGACAAAGCGAGACCGATAGTAAAACGAGCTGTCGATCTCGGAGTGAATTTCTTTGACACCGCAAATCTGTATTCCAACGGACGCTCCGAGGAGATCGTCGGCGAACTGCTGAAAGGTCATCGGGATGATGTTGTTATTGCTACTAAGGTGAGGTTTAAGGTCGGGGAGGGACCGAACAAAGAGGGCCTCTCCCGATATCATATTCTGCAACAAGTGAGAAAATCGCTAAAGCGATTACAGACTGACAGAATCGACCTATACCAAATTCATCGGTGGGACTACTCGACACCGATCGAGGAAACACTTCTCGCCTTGAATGATCTGGTCAGACAAGGAACCGTCGGGTATATCGGAGCTTCCAGCATGTGGGCCTGGCAGTTTGCCAAGGCGCTGTTCACCAGCGACGATCTCGGGATCGTGCGATTCGTCTCGATGCAGAACCACTACAACCTATGCTATCGAGAGGAAGAACGCGAAATGATTCCATTATGCAAGGATCAGGGAATAGGTCTGATCCCCTGGAGCCCGCTGGCAAGAGGATTCTTGACGGGAAGATACAAACGGGGAAGGGCACCTAGTACGTCCAGATACAAGACTGACAAGTATTTCGCAGAGAGATTCTTCCGCCCGGAAGACTTCGATGTTGTGGAGCGCGCCGAGGAGATTGCAAAGGAGAAAGGAGTGACAGCAGCCCAGATAGCGCTTGCATGGCTACTTCACAAGGGCGTGAACGCGCCTATTATCGGCGCTACTAAGGTTGAGCATATTGATGAGGCGGTTGGGTCAGTTGATATTCAGCTCTCGGATGTTGAAATGGCAAAGCTGGAGGAACCGTATCAGATCCACCGGATTCTCGGGCATTCATGATCCAGTTTTTGGTAGCGGCAGAAGTCATATGGTACGGGGACTCTTCGTGTTGCGCTCTAGCCGAAAGTGTACGTGTAAAGACGCAAGTCGTCGGCCTTCGTAATTAGCTTAAGCTCATGAGTCTCGAAGTCCTTAGTACGAACGATGTCGTAAAGCCTGTTCTCAGCAACGAGGAGGAAACTACCCATTGAATCCCACTGAATATCCGCCCCCGCCTTCCCTTTTTCTATCGGCTTTCCATCGAGTTCAACGTCAACTCTCACCGGTTTTGTGTCTGACGCTCCTAGAACGGCGTTTGCGTTCCGAGCACCATACTTCAATAGAATGTAGCCGGACTCGGTTGTTGCGTGCACTACGTATTCGGGAAACTGCGTCCAATCTCCGCCTAAGTACGGCATATCTCGTGAATGTTTTCCAGGGTCAATGAAGCGCGTGCGGCTTCCGGGCTCGTAAACTTGTCCGTTTCCGAAACCTTGCGACCTCAATGTCCCTGCGTAAATTTCAGGAGTGGTATTTGGCATGAACCTAAAATTCTCGAGGATGTTGGATCTAGCATTGTCTTTGCTTTCTTCTTGCCTCCCAGTTTCTTTCAGCAAATCTCGAATCCTGTCCCCCATCTTGTCGTAATCCCCTTCGCCCGCATGCTCCCAGCGAACCATTCCACTGGAATCGATTAGGGTCTGTCGTGGCCAGTACTGATTTCCGTAAAGTTTCCACGTAGTGTTCTCGCTGTCGATTGCGACTGGGTACCCTATTCCAAACCGTTTCACTGCACTGGCAACGTTCTCCGGCAGTTTTTCGAACTCAAACTCGGGAGTGTGGACCCCGATCAAAACGAATGGGCCTCCTGCGTATTCCTTGTGGAGCATTTTCATGTGAGGGAGCGATCGAACGCAATTTACGCAGCTGTAGGTCCAGAAGTCGAGGAGTACGACCTTTCCCCTCAAACGGGCTACTGTCAGTGGCGGAGTGTTAAGCCATCCCCGAAGCCCTGAGAACTCTGGTGCCGATTTTCCCGTGAGAGATTCGGTCAACATACCCTCTATCCTTACGCCCCCGGCTATAATCTCATCAACAAAGTCGAATACTTTGCCTGGATAGTGATGGCTGGAGTATGGAGGGCTTGAAACGTCTAGGGTTGTAAAGCGTTTCACGGTAGAATTACAGGATTGGTCTATTCAATTCTAGGTTCTGTTTTCTAGGGTCCAAACCAGTTAGTCCAGCATCATAGCCGCTAATGATGAGAAAGAGCTGAGTAAGAGTTGAGAACCATAGAAAACTGGTCCCTCGGACATCCGGGCAGAATTATACAAACCGTCCTGGCTTTAACTCTCCTCGCATCCGGCCTAGTTGGCACCTGGATAGTGGCCAATGATGGATGGCTCCGAGCTGTCGCCCCTAGCCACGCATACGGTCTCCTCGCATTTGCGGCTCTGGACGTCGTCCTTGCACTTGTGGTCATGACGGTCCCAAAGCTTGGGTATGTCGGAGCCCTTGTTGTTTCAATGACTCAGGTCGTTGCCATGGCGGGAGACGCTTTGACCTTCACTCCCGCGGGGACTCTGCAAGCCGCTTTCAGAGCGTATCTGCTAGGTGACACAGCATTTGTGGCGCTACTAGGAATCCAGCTTGCTGTCGCGGGAATCACGGCAACTGCGGTCGCTATGCCCCATGGAGCAAGACACAGAATTCGCTTCGAACACGCCAGGCATTTCAAGTCGCCACGCTAGGCCGAAGAGTGACTTGAATCTTGGTCACATCCTGACCTAATCCTGAACAGCCAATATTAGATGGATCGTCCCCCTTATCCTTGCAAGTCTTAATGCATGGTCGAGGTTGATTGCAAGATGCTTCAGGTGTCTCGGAACTGGCGAGAGTCCATTCTCCATCCGATACATCATGGAAGCGTCTCCTATGGTACGTTCTTGCCGGGTCCCGCGGCGGGACCAATCGTGGCAAGATCATCAATCTCCTCCGAAAAGAACCTCACAATGTCAACCAGCTCGCTGAGGCGCTTGACGTTCACTATCGGGTTGCTGAGCATCACGTCCGTGCTTTGGAGAAGAACAATCTCATCTCTCCATCGGGGGAACGCTATGGGAAGCTCTATTTTCTCTCCCAAGAGATGGAAGCCCACATTCACATATTCGACGAGATCTGGACTCAGATCCAACCCCGAGCTAGAGAGGTGAAAGAGTAATGGTTTCATTGATGGATGCAAGCATGTATACGGCTGGGCTCAACGCGATTCTCCTTCTCGGGCTCATCATCGTCTACGCGCGAGTATACCGTGACACGCACGCTCAGTTCAGTCTGGGTCTCATGGTCTTTTCTCTGATACTCTTCGCACAGAACGTTCTGTCTGTCTACTCGTTCGCAACAATGGCGCCCTCCGTCGGAGAACCGTTCCTGCCATATCTCCTAGGGATTAACTTGGCCGAGGTTCTCGGAGTCCTAGTCCTGTTTAGAACGACCCTTCGCTGAAAATAGGCCAGATCTAGACCAGACAACGGCCACATCTCGCCAATCCCTCATATAGAATTCAAGCCTACAACGGCGCAACGTAATAGCTGGAGGTGAAATTGTCAAAATGAAGAAGCTACAACTCCCAGTCTTTCTCGCCGTCTTAGCCCTTCTCGTTCTAACAATACCTGGTGCTAAAGGAGACACTTCCACCGCCGTCACAAACTCGGGATGGTACGACCATCAGATCATACAGTACAAGGCGACCACGGTGTCCACATCATCGCCGCAGGAAGCCAACCTGATAGCCCAAGGAAACATCGTATACCACATCGTCGATGCTAGCAGCAACACTCCCGCAGTTCAATGCGCTCCATTGCTGGCTACGCTTCCTCAAGACGCCACAAGCTGCAACGTTCTCAACAGAATCCCGACAGACTCTGGAAGCACCAATCAATACAACGGCGGAGCCTGGAATCTGCAAGTATTCCACTGGAAGAGCGGAGTTACACCAACCCTCCTTAACAAGGACGACGATATTACTGCGGCTGTGAACGCGGGTCTGGGAACTCTGGAGATCACATCAACTCTAGTGCGATGCCCAGTAATCGATTTCTCGAATCTCCGGTGACACTAGTGTCAATCGGGAGGCCAAGTCCCCCTCTTTTCGGTTTTTTCTACAACAGTTATTACTGGATCTCGCGAGTCAATGTCAGAACGGGCCCCCGGGCTTTACAACCGCGAGTGTCTTGGACTATTATCACTCAAGAGCCTAGGTGTTTGAGAAAGAACTCCGTTATCTTCGAGTAGCAGGTTACTCTGTTCTTGAAACGTAGCACATCATGGCCTTCGTCCTCGAAGACAAGATAGTCCACTTGAAGACCACGCTTTCTAAGATCTGCCACCACCTCAGCTGACTCTGGCTCCGGGACCCTTGGATCGTTCTTTCCCTGAATGATCATCAGCGGAGACGCAAGATTTCCCAGGTAGGTCTTGGGCGAATGCTCCAGTAGCATCTCACGATCCTTCTCCGGGTCTCCAACCGCCAGTCGAATGTAAGGCATCCAGGAAGGCGGGGTTCGCAAAGCCCACTTTGGCAAGTCATAGGGTCCAAACATGTCGACAGCAGCCTTCCACATATTCGGAAACCGCGAAGCCAAAGTCAGAGTCATGAAGCCACCATAGGATCGTCCGACTACAGCTCTCCTCCTAGAGTCGATTCTAGCGTCCTTCTCTAAATGTTTCAAGCCTTCCAGATGGTCCTTGACGTCGTTCCCACCCCAATCCCGATCAACGAGCTTCATGTATCGCATACCATAACCGGTGCTTCCGCGAACGTTAGGGACGAACACCGCGAATCCGTTCAGCGTCAAGTACTGGATCAGTGGCATTGAGAACCAGGTGAAATCAGGTCTCTCTTGGCCCTGCGGCCCGCCATGAACATACTCCACAAGTGGACGTGGACCCTTGTATCCAAGCTTAGGCGATGGAAGATAGAGTCGAGCCGAGACCCTCAGTCCGTCCCAGGTAGTATAACTCGCATCTTCCCCTGCTGAAAGATAATCCGAGGGAATACCCAACACTCTCTCGTCTGAGAGACGAGTCACCGGTGCTTTCCCGCCAGCTGGGTAGAGATAGAGCTGAGAAGGCATGTTCGCCTTTGTGAACGACAAAACGTACTCGACCGTCATCGGCGGACCCTTGTTCACCTGCCAGTCTATTCCCTGAATTACTCCATCCGAGAGCTCGCCGAGACCACAAAGCGTTCTCCCAATCGTGAAGGATGGGGAATTTCCAGCATTGAATGTGCCCTCGTAGACCCATGAAGCACCGTCAATGTTGTAGGTAAGAACGAATAGGTTGCCCTCGACCTTCTTGGACCCTACAAGCTCTCCAACGCCCGAATGCTTGAGCCCGGGAACCTGTACATCGACGGGTTCAGAAGGATTGTCGAATCCGAGATATGTCAAGCCTCCATCATCGTGAAAGATGCTCGAAACGAAAAGCAGTCCCCTGTCGCCATTTGTGAAGTTGCACCAGTCGATTCCAGAGGGTGGAATCTTCCTGCCGCCCCTCTCTTCCAAAGGAGTCCCGTAGAGTAATTTTCTCTCCTTCATTCCGGGCTCTCTGTAGAATAGAACAACGTCACCCGCAGTGTACCCGTCCGCGAGGATGATCTTGGAATGGTCAGAGTTGACGCCGTTGCACCTGTTGCCGTAGAGGCTTCTCCCTAGAGAAGTCACATCACCTGTTGCCAGGTTGACTCTCAGACATTCTGTCTCAGGATTCTTCCTGTCATCTCTGTCGAAATATGCGATATTCTTTTCAAGATCGCACTCGACGCAAGCCAGCTTCTCGTCTTGATATCTGTCGCCTAGTTCTTTTTCGGGGATACCTCCTTCAAGCGGGATGAGCATCGGCTGGTAATTCTCGTTTCCCAGTTTATCCATCATAACCAAAGCCTTACCGAGTTCCGGAAGAACGTAGAAATTGTGTCCATCCATCAGGTGCGGATTCACCAATGCCTGCCCTCCGGGAAGAAGTGGTTGAGGAATGCTACCCTTCTTGTCCATAGAATAGAGGCTGAGAACGCCGCTAAAATCGGAGAGGAAGAACACTTTGCTCCCTACAATCTTTGGAGCAAGGAGCAAACGAGCGGAAAGCAGCGACTCAATCGGAAAATGCGGCTTCACATAAGGTCGAACAAGAGTTTCGGTAACTGTCAAAATCCAGGTCGCCAAGTCGAAGGGGAACCTAGTCTATCAATCTTTTCGAGAATCCTTGTTGACATGGACACGTTGTCCTCAATTGACCCGGGAACGTTTAAAATGCCGTTGTGGTGCCCACACCTCGCTGGTAACTGAAGGATAGGTATGAGCAAAGAACTCAAGAAAATTCCAGAGGTCAAGGTCTTCGGCATGTGGCCTACCGCAGGCATCGAAGCAGAGGACCCTGGACTAAAGCGCTACATCTCCGCCCGCCCTATTCTCCTTCCTCACACCAGCGGTCGACACGAACACCAACGTTTTCGAAAATCCACAATCAATGTCGTGGAAAGGCTGATCGACGATATGATGCGGCCCGGAATTGCTGGAGGTCGCAAGGCTCGCGCGATTAGCATCGTGCAGAACGCTTTCGAACTGATCAGTATCAAGACTCACAAGAATCCGATCGAGATCCTCGTCCGCGCGATACAAAACGCGGCACCTGCAGAAGACGTGACGAGAATCGCCTACGGTGGTATCGTCTACCCGATATCGATAGACATAGCACCTCAACGAAGAGTCGACATTGCGCTGAGACATATCACCCAGGGTGCCAGAGCAGCCTCGCACAACAATCCTAGAAGCGTTGACGAATGCCTCGCTGACGAGCTGATACTAGCCGCAGCAAGAGACCCCAAGAGCGCTTCTGTACGGAAGCGAGACGAAATAGAGAGAATCGCGTTATCGTCCCGCTAAAGCCGATCTCGATCTATCCGGGTTTCGCCGGAACTTCTCCATCTCTGAAGGACAAGGAATGCCCCGCCGATCGCAAAACCGATGAGTGTGGCGGCGAGATATCCGTTCAAGAGGTAACCAATCGGCCAGGCATTTTTTTCAATCCATTCCTGCATGTAGCGGTTGGATTGATACTCCGCAGAAATGACGGACAGCAGTAGGGAAATGACAACGAACTGCGCAAATGCCAATAGAACGGCCGAGTCAATCTTTTGCGTTCTCTTGTTTCTTTCCAAATACATCTCCCATCCCTGAACCGCTTTCGAACAAGGGAAAAATAACTTACGCCTGGGTATCCCATCTTTATACCCTACTATCTCCTGCCAACTGCAACTTGTCGAATGTCGAGAAAGAACCCGTTGAAAACTCATCGCTGAGCTCTCAGATAGAGAGAGCCGGGACGCTCCTGCAAAACGGAGCGCTCGATCAGATAGACGGCTACCGGAGTAGGTTCGAAGCCGTGGAGGGCTTGTATGAGCGGCTCTTCCAGAAGATTATCCGATCAGAATTCAACCATGTGTCCGCCTACGAAACCGCAAAGAAATTCTTCGGAACAGACACCGTATCCTTCGCAGCAGTGGACGGGACCGAATACTCGCGTCCCCTCTTCGACCTAGTAGTATTCCTAGGAGGGTCCTATGCCTCGCGCGGAAGAGTCAGGTTCTCTCCGAACCTCCCTCCGGCAGTCGACTACGAAGAACAATTCCTCAAGACTGGTCGTGCGGTCTCGAGCTGCGTCCCGGTCTATGTGAACGAGGTTCCGGAGATAGACCAGAGCTTCCTTCATCCCGGGGAGAGCACCGAGATGTCGCTCGCGAAGCCGCTTACGGATGAGGCAATCGCGAACAACTCCACCATTCCAATGTGGATCATGACCTTCTCCGAGTACTACCTCGCCTACAAGCTAGCAACGGAACCGAATGGGCCCAGAATCATCTTCTTGGACAGAAGCCTAGCAACAAGTCTCGCCAGCCTCACTTATGACACTTCAAAACGAAAGCTCTGGAAGACCAATGGTTCACTGTATGGGCTCGATGTTGACGGAGTTCCAATCGACATCAATGATTTAGCCTTCGGACGCCACCTCATCGATAACCCCTCACTTGACCTCCCTGCTCCCCGAGGCGACTATTTGCGCTACAGGTGCTGGCTGGCCCTTGAACGCCATGGCCCTCAATCTCTCGATTCGTTATGTACACTTCTAAGAATCAGTGAACCGGATAGGCGAAGACGAGTAGAACGAATACTTCGAAAGTCAAGACTTGAGGGTTT
>VBAX01000055.1 GCA_005883075.1 Candidatus Bathyarchaeota archaeon
CTTCTATCTCGGACTCTTGAGCCTCACAATCGTCGGAACGGGAACAATGCTCAGGATGCTGCAGGAAAGAGGACTACTAGCCAGCGCGATCCCTGGCGTCAAAGAATTCTTTCTAACACCACCCTACCGACAGGTCTGGCTCTCCACGAACGACAGAACTCTAAACCCTCTCAGCCAGGACCCGGAAACCACAACCGACGACCAATTACTAGCATCGTTCGGGAAGATCTACCAAACAGTCCAACCCGGCGCGATGATCAGCATTATCCTGCCCACATGGGCCTCGAGCATATCCGACCGTTTCCAGAAACTTCTCAAATGGTCAGGATTCTCGATCGAGGACACCGGGACTATCTATCGAGCCCCCGGCCAGCCTGAGACACAACTACGATTCAAGAAACCACTCGTCCCCCAAGAGTCAGCGCTCGAAGAGCCCGATGCATCGTCCGCGCTCGCCCAGGCCATCGAGACGGAATCCTCAGTCTCGGACATTCCGCTCCAGCTCAGAATCCCCAGTCAGCCAGAGTGGACACAGCCTGCAATGACGAAACAAGAGAGAATTATTCTGAAAGCAGCCCTGTCCATCATCTCACAAAGGAAAGAGCCGGTGCCATATCGAGAGCTCCTAAACCAAGTCTACATGGACCTTGTCGAGAAGAAGGTCGAGTTCGACTCGGCGAAACAGATCGAGACAGCACTCCTCAAACACGCCGGCGGTGAGCTAGTCCTCACGGAAGAACAGGACGATCAAGGCCAGATAACTTCCAAGAAATGGAGTATCGGAGAAGAAGATCTCGCCCCGGAAGCTCATGGAAGACTCTCCGTTTTCAATAGGCTCTCTGGCCACCGCGCTCACGCTCCCACTGTAATGCACTTCCTGAAAAAGTGGCAGCGGAAGCCTAGGCAAAAGTACAAGCCTAGAAAGCAGCGAGAAGAGGAATAGTCTTCTCACGCACTAGCTAGTTCCATGGCACGTTACCGTGGAGCCTCCACGCTAGGAACGCGTGGCTTATCGAATCCGCTATCTCTTAGCCGAGCCAAGGATTCCAAGATGAGCAGTCTAAGAGCGAAGATAAGTCAAGTAACAACCAAGAAAGTCCCAGTACTCGCACTGGTTGTCGTGGCCATGTTCGGTATGGTCGCCGGTGTCCTAGCGGCAAACCTAGCAGTAACCCCGACCTCGAACACAGGCGAGATCGGCACCTACCACACCAGTTCAGGCACGATGACAGTGGTTGACAACGGTTTGGGAGTGGTGGCTAACACCGCTGCTGCTTCAACCGCGGCAACATTTCCAGCGTCAGGCAACAATAACGTTGTCAACAACGCTCTCACCGCTGGACACTGGCTTGACGAGATCACGTTCACTGATACGGCGACCGACAGCACCGCCCACACAGCGACGGTCGTCATTCGGCAAGGAACCGGCCCCGCGGGAACTCTTGTCGTCTCCACAAGCTTCACACTTACCGGGCCGGGCGCCTCGAGCACAGGCACGATTACAGCGTACGTTGATACCGGCCAAACATCGCTGACATCCCCAGTCACAGTCTACATCAACATATCCTAAACCATTTTTTTTCTCATCCAAGTCGGATTTCCAGGGCCGACCCCTGGGAGCCCTTTTTTTGCGAGTTCACCCGCAATCTAGCCATTCCCAGCTTCAAAGTCTAGAAGAAGACTGCGGAAAGCAAGAAAACGCCCATTATCAGCCCTGTTTTCGAATCTGGCGGATCGTCGCTAAAACGCATAGCAAACCCTTCTTGACGACTCGTTAAAACAGCATGCGATCCAAGCCCGGATTGCACCCCGAATCCTGAGACTCGCCCAGAATCCGCGCGAAACAACCAGAGACCTCTCCAAAAAGGGGGGGGTCTTGCACAGCGCATCCCGCGACGCAAGAGCGAGACAACCACGCAGCCATTTTCTACGCGTATTGCGCTTGTTTCAAGCACCTTCCGTTCACCGGATCTGTTACTCGCGAGTGATGGTCACAGGGACTCAAGGCTCAAACAAGTCAACGGGAGAATACCCGCGGAAGATCGGGTTTGAACTTCGCATCCCGGTTTCAGAGCCGGTTTCGGCGCACATTCACCTTGTATCTCGGTGCCAAGATCGCACTCGCGGTCTTGGTTCTCGCAGTTTCGGCAGCCACTATCACAGTCACCCCCACATCCTACACTGCTGAGCTGGGAGGAGCAGTGAACGT
Source organism: Candidatus Bathyarchaeota archaeon (assembly GCA_005883075.1). GTDB lineage: Archaea > Thermoproteota > Bathyarchaeia > 40CM-2-53-6 > 40CM-2-53-6 > 40CM-2-53-6. The sequence continues at coordinate 2,210 of VBAX01000055.1, forward strand.
GAACAACAAGCTGACCGGAATAGACAAAGGATTCGCCAAAGCGTCAACCCCAGCCACTCCCTCAGGGAACAGTTGCGCAACGAATGTTACCTTTACAATAACTCCCGGAACGAACGCTACAACTGCGGTAGCATCAAACGATTATGTCTATGACATTCAGATTGCTAATACCACGCAGACTCCGACGAGTACATGCTACAAGATCGCGTTAACTGTGACCTCCAGCAGCGGAGTACAAACAACATACGGGCCATTGTACATAGCGACTACCGCGACCCCGTTAGCCTGGCAGCCTCTCGACGCCCAGTTCGACGTAGGAACGACCTTGCCAGCCTCTCCCTTCTCGTTTCTAATTGCCGTTACATGCGATATTGGAATCTGTCCATAGACATTTACATCTCTTTCGTCTGATAATCGGCTTTAGGCCACTTTTCACAGGTGCGGCGAGTCGACGTAACCAGTTTTCTCAGTCTTCAGCCAGAGCTTCCTTCCGAGAAATAGGACCGAGATAAGGCCTACGAAGTTTGCGATCGAGAGCAGGGTCGCATACGGATAAGTGGCCAGAATCAAAGTGAGATAAGACACTAGACCAGTTTTTGCCTGTGCGACGACGACTGTCAGGAGCGTTCCGAAGTAGAAGATATTCAACGCGCCCATGACAATGAAGAGAGGCACAAGCTCGGCAACTGGTATCCCGACATTTCCCACGCCCAACGCCAGCAGCGCCCAGCCGACGAAAGCTAGAATCGCCATTATGGGACTCATCATTAACACCTCCATATCGAATGCCTTCGAGGGCGACATTGACCTCCACGCGTCCCAGTGCTTCAAACCCGTCTGAATGTTCCCTCCACTCCACCTGATCCGCTGTTTCAGCAAGCTCTTCACCTTGGCAGGCATCTCCTGCCAGCATTCGACTGGAGCTAGTTTCGTGGGAATACCCGCTCTCGCAAACCTGACCGCCAGCTCGGCATCCTCCACGATCGAGTTCGCGTCCCATAGTCCCACCCGTTCCAGAGCAGTTCGTCGGAAGAAAGTGTTGGAGCCGGAGAAGGCCACGAACAATTTCAGCGCATACTTTCCATCATTTGCCAAGCGATACAGAAACGTCTCGTAAGCCGCAAGCCTGGCAACAATGCTCTCTTGAAGGTTCAAGGTTCGATGGTAACCATGCACTGCGCCGACCTCCGTGTCGTTGAAGTAACGCAGAGCCTTGGCGATCGCCAAAGGTTCGGGGATATCGTCAGCGTCGAACGTGGCAATGACCTCCCCCGTCGACTTGTTGAATCCAAAGTTTAGCGCATCACCTTTTCCAATACTTGCGTCTCTGTGGAACACTTTGATCCACGGATATTGTCGGGAGAAATCATTGCAGATTTCCAGAGTCCGGTCTCTTGATCCATCCTCGACAACAACCACCTCAAGGTTCTCTTTGGGATAATCCAGCTTGGTAATCGCGTCTAGTAGTCTCCCAACCACCTTCTCCTCGTTCTTCACAGGAACAAGAATCGAGACGTTCGGTGGATCCCAGTCTTCTCCAGGTTCTTCTGAGGCGAACCCGTGCTTCTTGTAACGCCAGACACCTACCATGATTATTGGAGTAGCATAGGCGAAGTAGGCGAGGAAGATTATTGTTAGTGCGAGAACGAATCCGTCAGCAAAATTCATTGTGCGTGCCCTAGACTCGTCTTAAGGTTCTGGCTTGAAAGCCTATTTAGCATCTTAGGGCGCGACCGACTAGACGATGCTCGCGTCACTGAAGTCACGTTGGCACCGCAGCTTTGCCGAACTCGACTCTCTCGCCACCAAGTATGCGCCAGTGATCTTATGCGGGCTACTCGCAGCAACGACGTTTCAGAAGCTATCACTGATTCTTCACACGGACGGCGGCGGAGACCTCTTAGGCGCCGACATTCCGAAAAGCATGATGCTCATCGCGGGACAGAATCCTTACTCATCCAACCCTTGGGCCTCTCCATACCCTCCCCTTCTACTCGCAACTGTCGGAAGCATCATCAGAGTGACCTCAGGCAACATCATGCTCACACCGGATACTATCGGTTTGATTTCGAGAAACGTTCGGATGGCCGGGGTTCTCGCAGACGCCATTGTGGCGCTCTTGATTTTTCTCACCCTACGAACGAGAAGCTTTTCCGGACTATCAGCTCTAGTGCCATCGGCTGTTTTTCTTGCTCTTCCTTCGATCAGTCTCTCTCCTTATTTCTGGTTCAACAACGACGTTCTTGGCTATCCAATTCTCGCCGGATCGGTTCTCGCCCTGGTCAGAGGCCGTTACTTCGTGGGTTCCGTGTTGCTTGCTGTTGGAGCGATTTTCAAGATTCATCCGATTCTTGCGATTCCCTTGCTCTTCGTCTGGCTAGTCAGGCGGCGAGGAACCCTGAAATCGCTTCCTAACATTATCACAACCGGGTCGATTCTCCTGCTCGGCTTAGTCGTGCCGGCCATCCTCCCTGGATACCTCGGATCTGTTCTTGGCTTCAACTTATCTTCCGGGTTTGGAGGAGGAACGTCGAGTTTCACGATGATGAACTTGCTCTACGCAATCTTTCCCGCTGTCTTCCGTTTTTCCCTGCCTACGGTTGTAGAGAATCAGGTGTGGTTGGCTGTAACAGCGGTGCTCTTTGTGATCGTGTTGGGCATTGTCTGGTCTAGGGCGCGGGAGCTGAACCCGGTTGACGTTGTAGCACTCGGATTGCTAACATGGCTGATACCGCTCCGGCAGATCTATACACACTACTTGGTTTGGGCCATTGTTCCATTTCTGATGCGTGGTAAGCTGCGTCAGACCCTCGTCGTGGGATCCCTTCTAGAATTCGCGAACACTATGTCGTCTTGGTCGTGGGATCTTCCGCCAGACCCCTTTCCGGTTCTGGCAACCGCATACGGCTTCTTTGCTACAAGCATAGTATATCTTTCCGTCAGTCTTACTGCTCTCGTTTTCATAGTGAAAGAAGTAGGTGTTAGACGGAGGCAAGATTCGAGGGGCGCGGATAGCGCGGTGCTTGAGCGATATCCGATGCCAATGATCCGATCAAGCTGAGCGCGGAACGGCTACTAGGGCGCCCTCTTCCGGTGGGGGTTTTGGCGAAACTTCGGCCTTTCTCTCGAAAGAGCCATCGAGACCAGCGTGTGTGAGTGCTTTGCGTGATTCTCTTTTTGACTATTTATATGCAATTTACATGTTTTCGCGTTGAAAAATTGGGCCGGGCGAGGTAAACCGGATGGTTAGCCCCAAGTTGCTGTAGATATCCATAGGCTCCCCTGTATGGGATTTAGTGATTTCCGTCAAGAATTGTCAATCTCGGACTCGCTTCGGAGATATTCTAGCTGAAAATGGGCAAAATGATGATCTCCCTGAGCGATCAGGCAGAGAATCTAGTGCGACACGAAGTCGAAAAAGTCTACCACGGCCGTGTCGGAGGTCTCTCGATATTTTTCGAGCAGGTCCTTCGAGACTACTTTCAAGGCAATGGCAAGCCTTCGAAAGCCGTACGGATGAAGAACGGTAGATCCTAAGACGCTGCCTGCACACTCAGGAGTCCGAGACGGTCCATAAATGGACGCTTACGCTATTGTAAATTGGGAGCGCGGCCGATCCTCGTGGTCCCGATCTAGGGTCTCAGTCCCTTGGATCTTATCTCGAGAGCTCTAAGGAAACTCGGAAGTTCCTCCACGCTACGGACTTCGGTTCTGGCTAGCCCGCGGATTTTCCTCCATACTTGGTTGTCGGGAAGGATTCCGCGATGTGATAGTTCCTGGTATAACCAGGTTCCCAGCTCTCCTCCCTCTCTGTCAAAATCGGTTAGCACAATTGCGCGTTTGGACCCGTCTAGCCGTTCTATGAACCTGAATCTCGGCTCGCCAGTGGCTTTGAGGCAGAGGATCGTTCCCTTGATCCCCAGCTTTCTCAGTGCAGCCTCATCTCTTCTTCCCTCAACAATGATCGGTACCCCCGCTTCAGACTGTTCCTGCAGATCTTCAAAGATCCGGGTCGCCCTCTCCATTTTTCGAGTGTAGAGGTCGGTCCGCGGGTTTCGAACGTGTGCCGGGTATCTTCGCCGGATTGGAGCTACCGTGCTGTGATCACTTCGCTTCCAACCTCTGCATTTGTTCGAGGGGTTCGGGATGTTTATCGAAGTACTCTCTTACTCCATTGAGGAGGCCAGCTAGTATTCTTGCCATGTTTGATTTGAGGTCTTGCGGGTGTATCTTCCCGGTCTTGTAGGCTTCTTCGAGTTCCTTGTACGTTGAGAATTCCAGGTCTCCCCCGTATTTCTGGTCCCGATTCAGTGCGATGGTTTTGTTTGTGGGGAAGGCGAGTAGGCGGTAGTATTCGATTACCGGGTTTCCTTCGACTATTTTTGGCGGGCAGTATGCTTTGCTAAGTTTCTCCTCGATTAGTTCAGGTGAGTCGTGGAGTAGTATTGTGTTTTCGGGTTTGCTCTTCGACATCTTCGCTGCAATCACACTGCTCAATTTAGGATCCTCATCGTAGCTTCCTTTTTCGGATCCCTGGATCCCAGCCAGGCCCATTAGCATAGGCGTGTGGAGTGCGACCGGTTTTCCCCATCGCAGCTTTTCGCCTGCTTCACGTGCCAGTACGTGGGCCTTTCTCTGGTCTATTCCTGCGCAGGCCAGGTCAAGACTCATCTCGAATATGTCCGCGGCCTGCATGCATGGATAGAATAGGGTAGCGGCTTCGACGTCTTGGGTTTTCAGGTCCCGGCCCAGTATAGGCAGTGCTCTCATCACTCGTTGTGCCGTGGTGGTTTTGGCCACTCTAATGACTCGTTCCCAGTAGTTGGCTTTCTCGGCCAAGTCCGAGGCCCAGATGTATTCGACTTTGTCTTCGGTCAGTCCGAGTGCTGTGAAGCAGTGTTTGAAGTATTCACCGGCTGTCTCGATCTTTTCCAGATCTCCTCCGAACTTGTTGTTTATCATGCTGTGCCAGTCTGCGAGGAAAATGATGAAGTGGAATCCTGCTTGGACCATGTCTCTGATTTTCGTGCCGCAGACGAGTCCTGTGCCGATATGCATCATTCCAGGCAGCCGTGTGGGGCTGGCTGCTTTCCGGAGCATTCGAAGCCCCAGTACGCACGGGGCTTCTTTTTCTCTTCAAGGACGCGTTGCAGTTCTGCAGGCTGGATGATCTCTACTGTTCCTTTTGTGACTAGTTCGAGGCGTTGCTGCTGGTTCATCCTATCCTCCAGGTTTCCTCTTGGGCTCGGATGGTACTAAAAGCCTCTACTGGGGTTTGGAGCGGGTTTTGCCTGCAGCCCTGTTAGAGGGTGTCTGTCGCCCGCGTCACTAACACCCAAGCCTCACAGTGAAGATCATTGTCTTCCCTCAGCCCGGCTCTCTCGAGGCAGGCGTCTAGCAACCCGCTCCAAGTCTAGGGAAGATCGTTTTGTTCTTAATTCTTCCAGCAAGCCACACTTGTGTCGCGAGAGGAAGTAGGTTACTTCACGGAGGGTCTTTCGGTATCTAGATGACTGCCAATAAATGGCGACTTTGCGAATGTGATTGTTCTCTTCAACCACTCTCGCGTCGCGAGGTGCGCTGTGCAAGACCCCCCCTTTTGGAGGAGAAAGCTTGCTGTCTGGCAGCGATTATTGGCGAGAAAGGCGGTTCATGGCACAGACCAGGCATGGATGCCCTAGCGATTTAACGAGTCGTCAAGAAGGGTTTGCTATGCAATTAACGGCCATCGCGCCAGATTCGGGATCAGGGCTGATAATAGCCGATTTCACAATCCTTTTGCTTGCTAATCGCCCCGCTCTCTCGCACAAGGCCTTTGCAAAAGTTATACGAATTTCTTGTCGAGACGCTCTTTCTGTCTGGGCGGGATTCCGGGCTTGTTTTTTCGAGACCGGTGCATTATCGGCTTGTCTGGCCTTTCTCGATCCCCGTGGATTCCCCTAGGGATAAGCGTGGAATAATATAGTCTGGAAATCGCGGGCTTAGATTTGGGATCGGGGCTGATAATGGGCGAATTCCCATGACCTTGACGTGCCTACGCCAACGCACTTGCTACAGCTGGGAGTAGAGTATGGTGTATAGGGGGCTACTTGAGTGGCACGTACATGCTTGAACGGGACGCCCCGATGCCTGGGGTTCCATGGACCACCTTCTGGTTCGTGATCGCGAACTCGCCGAGGAAGTGTCCGATCATTTCGGGTTTGATCTCGATGGCTACAAATTCTTTACCAGAGTGCAAATGCAACGTCAGTCCCAGCATCTCAGGAATGATGATCATATCCCTAGCGTGGGTCTTGACAGGTGCGGCCTTTCCGCCACCGTTGCCGTTCTCACGCCGCGATTGGCGAATATGCTCCAGCAGTGTTCGCTGGTCGTTCGTCAAGCCCTTGAGCAGAGATCGACGCTGGCGAGAAGGAAGAAGTTTGATGAACTCATCCATCGACATCTGCTTTACCTCCTCCAAGTTGTGACCGCGATAGGTGAACTGTCTAGGCATCGAACATCCTCCAGACTGATCGCCAGGTTCTCGTAATTAACATTCGGCTGTACAATTTCTATCGCGCACTTCTCCTCTTTGCTCGTCCAGTCTGTCGCGCGGCAATGTTCCCAACTTTACGCCCAGGCGAGGTCCACCGACCAACCGTCGTCGGCTTGCCAGCATGTTTGTGCCTTCCTCCACCGTGAGGATGGGACGCCGCGATCATCGCCTGTCCCTTAACAACCGGCCATTTTCGTCCCCTAGCCCGTTGCAAAAACCACCTTGGGCCGGCTTTCATAAACGGTTTCTCGGTACGCCCTGCACCTGCCACGACACCTATCATCGCTCTACAATTATCGTTCACGTGAATTGTCTTGCCTGAGGGCATACGCAGCTCAGTACCGATGGGAGTATGCGAGACGACCGTCGCAAATGAACCGGACGATCGAGCCATGGTTCCCCCATCACCGTGGCGCAGCTCGATATTGCAGATCATAGTCCCTTCCGGCATTTTCCCAAGGGTCTTGATGTTACCGATCTCCGCCGGGACTTCCGATCCGAAGAGGAGCTTCTGCCCAACCGCGATTCCTTCTGGGGCTGGGACGTAGATTTCTCCTGCTCCCTCCACTTTCAATAACGCCAGAGGTGCCCCACGGGCCATCTCATGAAGGAGATCCTGAACATGACCTGAAGAATGCCCATCGACGCTATTGTATCCGACTGAGTGAATTCTCCTGTGCGTCGGCGCTTTGAATATGAAATAGCCACGGCCTCGTCTCTGAACAAGAATATTCTTACCCAGTGCATTCCACTCCTACAATATTCCCAGTTTCACAGCGAGATCCGATGCCTTCGATTCCGGGCTGAGCCTGACATATGCCTTCTTCTTACCCTCCGGGGTCACCAGCGTGTGGACCTGGTCCACTTTGACTTCGTAGAGTTCCTCAACTGCCTTCCAAATGTCTCGTTTCGAAGCGTTACCGTGAACGATAAAGACGATCTTGTTCTCTGTCTCAATCAGCTTAACAGTGTCCTCAGACATCATAGGATAGGTGATGACTAGTTCGGTGGAGACGCGGGTCATCTATCGCAGCCAGCTCCTGTCGGAGAGAGTCTTTACCGCGGACTCCGTCCAGATCGTCAATCGTCCCGGATGAGTTCCCGGAGCCAACGCTTCAACATTCAAGTCCTTAACTCGGACTACATCTACGCCTTCAAAATTCTCAAAAGCTCTCTGAGCACCCTGATACTCGCTGACCACAAGAAGCGGCCCTACAGAATGCGTTCGGTTCTTTCCCCTTATCCTCTTACTCTTCTTTACTCTGTTGATGTCGTCCGACACTCCGATCGCAGCTAGGAAAGTTTTTGCCGCTGAGGATTTCGAGAACTTTTCCACGTCATCGGTGACTATTAGTGGTAGCTCGATATCTTCATCGAACTTGTGCCCCCTGCCTCGGACTAGATTTGTTGATCCAGTGGCAGCGATGGCCGAATCCAGTGCGACTCGTCGCTCCTTTTTGTTCATTGATTTGGCGGTGCGTTTTGAAGTGACAGGTGGAAAAGCCATTCGCCCTCCCATAGTTCCAGGGGCAAAGGCGGCGGTGCCGGAGAGCGGCCCGTGTCCGCCTACTCGCGGGACTCTTGAGATTCCCCTTCCTACTCCGAAAGACTCCGCGGTGGTTCGCTTCCCGGCCATAGGATTGCGTCCTTGCGGTTGGAACCGGTGAGACTGCTGAGCAACCACGGCCTTCGTAATGATGTCTCTTCTAAGGATCGAAGTGAACACCGGTGGGAGTGAGAGCTCGCTGACGGCCTTTCCGTCAGCTCCGAAAATCTTGACGTTGCGCTGGCTCAAGGCTCTATGCTCCCTGCTTTGATGCCAGGCTGATCATTTCCATCTTTGGCGGCTCACCGGACACCCGTCCTCTTGCTGGCGTCCTTAGGGCAACCAGCCTGTTTGCCGGTCCCGGTATCGTTCCTCTCAAGAGCGTGAATTCTGTCTTAATGGGTCCGTAGTGCAGGAACCCTCCCTTCGGTGTGACGTCTGCTCCGTTGTCTCCAATCTTCAAAATCTGCTTGTTGTATTCTGTCCGTTGAGCGAAGCCCATTTGGCCTGCTCTTGGTACCGAGTACATGACGTAGTGAGGGTGCCAGGGGCCGATGGAGCCGACCCCTCGAACAGTCTTTCTCGATTTGTGTTTGAGCTTCTTTATTCCCCATCGTTTTACGGGGCCTTGAATGCCTTTTCCCTTTGTGATTCCAATGACGTCCACGTCCATACCCTCTTTGAACACATCGGCAACCTTGACTTCTTTGCCGAGCAGTTTTTTCGCGAACTCTAATTGATCCTTAACAGTCCCTCCGTCGATCTTTACCTCCATAAAGTCCGGTTTTTTCTTTCCGATCTTAGCCAATCGGGGTTGGCTCGCTGCGATGGCCCGGACTTCCACAACTTTTTCTTTTGTGGATTCTAGTTTTTCCCATCCTTTGTTGTCGTCGAATTTCTCGGGAACCTTGATTCTGCGTCCGAGGTCCTTTGAGGGTTCTGGAGCCCAGACTTCTCCCGATGTCCTTAGCGCGCCGTTGAATCTCTCGTAGAACCTTAACCCTGTCACCAATAATGGTGGGGTCTCCACCACAGTGACCGGTAGAGTGACTTCCTTTCCGTAGTTTAGCGATCCTTGTCGATTATCAACTATAGTAACGTGGCTTGTTCCAGCTTTGAAGCCTGCGAACGCAAGGAGTTTTGGCGCTCCCTCGTATTCGGGCCAGAAACGGATTCGAGGAGCCCAGTGAGAAGACCTCCCGCGAGGTAGGTAGGCAAGTGATCCTCTTCTTGGTGCACTATATTTTCTATGACCCATCTAATTCTCCTCCAGAACGTTGAGGACGGCCAGGGCGCTCCACAATGCCTCCTCGGTTCTGACAGTCTCAACCCCTTGGTCAGGAATGGTGTTGACGTTGAAGTCCATCGCGTCCGAGACACTCATGCCCGACCGGGCGAGAATTTCAGGGACTCCGTCGTTCGGTGAGCCAAAAACTATCAACGGATGACTCGCTGACCTCCATCTCTTAGCCAGATTTGGCGTAATCTCACGTACATCCATTCCCTTGCGGGATGTGGAGATGGTCAAGTCGAACTTCTTGCTCCTTACGATTTCTGATAGTGAAACGTTCCCACGAGCCACCCTGAACCCCCAATATATGGTTAACCCGCTCGTCTCTACGATTTCGCCCTCGAGTTCAGGCGAGTCTCTTGTCAATCGAATGGTGATTCTCCCCATGATTGGCAATTTTGACTTTACACGGACCAAATTGCCGAATCCGGCCTCGATCATCGAGGATGGTCCAGATTGAATGACTATTCCCTCTCGTAAGAGACCTGAGCTCGGGTTCTGCCTGTCAGGGTGGTTAGGCGTCCGAAGGGGGGGCAGAGTACCGGCGTACTGCAGGTCAGGGTCCATCTTGAAGAGATGCTTTCGAAGGTACTGAGGAGTTTCAATGTAGGTCAGCATCTTCTCGATAAGTTTGGCTTCTCGATCTATTTCCGGCCCAACCCTGTCGCGATAGATGATCACTTCTTCGACTCGAAAAGTTCCTAATGCTCTCGAGACAAACCCGAGACGCGCCGTCTTTTCTCGCAGATGAGGTACGTCCAACGTCAAGCCAGCTGGGAGCGCAACGGAGACGACTTGTGCTCGCCGTGGAGGCCTAGTCATGATTACTTCGAGGTGGTGCGCAAAGATAAGTTGGTTGCACGTTTTGGATCCCACTGCGAACATTTAGAAATCAAACATCTAATCACCGAGCATGCCAACTGTCCTCGACGATCAGAAAACGTTCTCCCTCCACGATTCGAAGAACATGCTTGGTGCGGTCGAGGGTTTCCCAGAATTCATGAACAGCCAACTTCTTGTTCCTCCTTCCACCACCCGAAGAGGCCGGGAGCGCTCCCTATCTGGTAATATCGTATTCATGGGCATGGGTGGGTCAGCGTCGGCTGGAGACTTGGTTCTAGACTGGCTCAGCAATAAGATCCCCGTCCCCGCCATCGTTCATCGGGATGCAACGCTTCCTAGGTTCGTGGGATCCACCACTCTCTTTGTAGCCCTTAGCTACTCGGGAGAGACTAGTGAGACCCTTGCTGCGTTCCGAGAGGCGAGGAAACGTGGTGCCAATCTAGTTGCGATCGGAACCGGTGGCAAATTGCAAAAGTTATGCGAAGAACTGGAAGTCTCCTTTGTAGAAATCCAAGCGGCTCCTGCCCCCCGAGCTGCACTGGGTCAAATGGTTGTTGCTACTGCTATCGCGCTCCATAGCCGGGGAATCATTCAAGATCCGAAGAATGAGATCAAGCTGACGATACAAGAGCTCGGTCGGGTGAGGAATAGGATCCAGAGACAAGTTCCTCTCTCTCAAAACCAGGCGAAACGCCTTGCAGAATCATTGAAAGGTCACTTCCCGGTTATCTTCGCGTTTCGAAGAATGGCTAGTGTGGCCAGGCGATTCAAGAATCAGCTTGCCGAAAATAGCAAGATGTTTGCAAAGTATTCCCTATTGCCCGAAGCTGGGCATAACGAAGTAGAAGCTTGGTCTAGTCAACGCCTTCCTTTGTCACCAATTTTCATTCGGGACAATTCGGAATCCGAATTCGAACGAGTCATGCTCGAGTCCTTCAGATCCACGATAACAAAGGCGAGCCGAGTGGCGCCAACACAAGTGCGTTTGAAGGCCGACACACGTTTGGGTGATTTACTATCGCCGGTTCTCTACTTAGATTTCGTATCAGTGTATCTTGCTTTTCTGAAAGGCCTTGACCCTACCGACACTCCTTGGATTCGGCTTTACAGAAGGAATTCGGCGAGCCCTTTCAGATCCATTTCGTTAAAGGATCGGGTCTGAGCTTTGGGCGCGTCACAGTCGGCTAGCCTTTCGCGACCCCTATTGGGGTCATACGTACAACCTTCTGGCCGATTCCGAGCTGATGACTGACCTCGACCACCCTATCGACATCCTTGTATGCGCCTGGAGCTTCCTCGGCCAACACCTCCATGCTGGCAGCGCGAATAACGATGCCCCGACTTTCCAGACTCTTCTTGAGGTCTCCTCCAAACCACTTCCGCTTTGCACCGGATCGGCTCATGAATCGACCTGCCCCATGGGCTGTTGTCCCGAAACTGAGTTCCATCGCCCTCGGAGTGCCGATTAGGACCCAGCTGCTCGTGCCCATGCTTCCTGGTATCAGGACGGGCTGTCCTACGTCTCTGTATTCGGCTGGAATATCGCGGTGGCCAGGTGGAAATGAGCGGGTAGCACCTTTCCGGTGAACAGTAACCTTCTTTGTCTCCCCGTCGATCAAATGGGATTCGACTTTTGCTACGTTGTGGGCGACGTCGTAGACGATCTTCATGTCGAGAGAATCTGCTGGGCGTTGGAATACCTTCGAGAACGCTTCTCTCGACCAGTGAGTTATCATTTGCCGGTTGACGAAGGCGAAGTTGCAGGCCGCTGACATTGCGGGTATGTAGTCCTCAGCCTCTGGGCTCTTGCTCGGGCAAGCTGCGAGTTCCCGGTCTGGGAGCTTAATGTTGTACTTGTTGATCGCTCTCTCCATTACCTTCAGGTAGTCGCTGCAGGTCTGGTGGCCATATCCTCTGCTCCCGGTGTGAATCAGAACAAGAATCTGGCCTTCCTTATGGATGCCGAGGCGTTCTGCGACGCGCTTGTCGAAGATCTTGTCCGCTCGCTCGATCTCGATGAAGTGGTTTCCGCTGCCTAGGCTGCCAAGTTGCGGCGCTCCGCGTGACTTCGCACTGTTTGAGACCTTGGAGGGGTCGGCGGCTTCCATACATCCTTCTTCCTCAATCGTCTTCGGGTCTTCTGGCCAAGCGTATCCGTGGTCGACGGCCCAATCGAGTCCATCAGTAACTGCACGATCCAGTTCTGTGACGCTGAGTTTGACCTGGCCTCTGCTTCCAAGTCCAGAAGGTATGAAGTTGAAAATGGTGTCTACAAGTTTCGGGAGAACTGGACGGACTTCTTCCTCGGTAAGATTCGTCCGAATCAGTCTGACGCCGCAGTTTATGTCGTAACCCACTCCACCGGGGCTGATCAAGCCTTCGTCATAGTCGGTGGCTGCTACTCCACCTATTGGAAACCCGTATCCCTCATGGCCGTCCGGCATGGTGATTGCGTACTTGCAAATACCGTCAAGGTGTGCGACGTTTACGCACTGCTGGATTGTGCGATCGGTTCTCATCTTGGACAATAGGTCTTCGTCGGCGTAGATTCTCGCCGGGACTTTCATTCCCGACTGGAAGTCTTTTGGTACCTCCCAAACGTTTGGCTCAATCTGAGTTAGCGGAAATTGTGTGCTTGAGCGGTTGATGAGTCCGGACCCTTGCTGGCTCATTGTTTCTCTTCGCTTGCTTTGCTTCTTGAGTAGCTACCTATAAGCATGGCTCGCACGAAAGGAGAACGGACAGGGTGACATCGCGGAAAGTCATTTGCAGCTGAGATCCGACCAGTCGGTCTAGAGGTCGAGTAGAAATCTGACCGTCACTTTTATCGGGTGTTTTTCTATCTCCATCAAGTGGTATGTTATTCCTTTGACCTCAACTTTTCCGTTATGTTTGGCGCGGTCGAAAGGCTCTCCAGCCGCCCTGCCTTTGAGCCTAGTTTCGGCTTGAGTTTGAGTTATCGAGCTCACAGTAAATCTCCCGAGCGCAAGCTGCTTGACTTCAAACAGAAGCAATAGTTCCTCAAGATAATTGTAAAGGAGTTCCTTCTCGTCATGGCCATTGGTCTGGATTTCTACCTTGTTTTTTGTCTGCACACTCCTGACGTCAAGCATCGTGTCGAACAGAGCTAGACCCGCTTGAGAGAATGCTTCTTCGAGGGTTTCTCCCCAAGCCTCTACGAAGGCATCGGTAACGTGTTCGAGAAACCGGTATCCTCCAGATGCTCCCAACAACTTTCCGACTCAGTCGTTTCGCTGTTCTCTTAGAACTGCTTATTAGGTGACTTCCTTCTGCGTTTTCTCTGACCTGAAGGCGGGTTGACGCGCCGGGATAATGCAAGCATCCAGTTGGTTTCCTGCATCCCGTTGGCCGAGTGGATTAACCTGCTGATGTGGGTCTAAAGGCGCAGATCTTCCAGAAATGTGAGAGCGTAGGCCTTGAGAGCCTGTGGCCCGTTAGGGCCGCGTGGGTTCGAATCCCACTCCCGGCGCCAAATAATACAGCTAAGCCGTTGTACTAGCAACGGCTGGTTGGGGACAAGAGGCGATATGAACAGTATACTTGTCCAATCGTACGTGGTCGTGACATCTAGGGCATTCTAAGGTCTTCATTTCGGTTCGAACGTTCCTGCCCTTCCAATTTCCTCCTCGCATTTGTTATTCTTACACCTCTATTTTGCCATTGTACTGGCTTGCTGGCTCCTAACTTGAGCCTGCACTTTCCAGCCTACATCAACAGGTCGCTGGACCCGATATAAGGACTCTTTCACCGAGGGTCTGATCTACCAGTGATATTGAATCTCGCCGTCGAGACATTCAGGCCGAAGGGAATCGTGTCATCGATAGTATTCGGGAGATCGCTTCGCTACGAAAGCGCTGGATCCCTCGCGAAAGTCTTTGCTGGTTATCGTTCTGAGGAGTTCCCTGTAAGCTGTCTCCATCTTTGTCTTTGAGAGGTCTGTTTTTCTGATTCGTTTGAAGCTGGAGTTGGAAATAGGAGATACGTGCATAATCTCTCGAATAATCTTCTCTAGAGTCATAGTCAGTTCCTCTCTCAGAACTGAATGGTTGACAAGCCCGTAGTTCATCGCTTCAGTTGCGCTGAGAGGGGTCCCGGTTAAGTTCATCTCGACAAGTTTTCTTCCATTCATTAGGAATGGCCCGATTACTCCGGACATACAGCAGAGTGCTCCGACTCGTCCGCCTGAGAAAGCGAATGTTGATTCCGTCGATGCAATGACAATATCGGAGGCCAGCGCAATTTCCGCACCGGCACCGTAGGCCGGCCCGTCGACTAACGATATGACCGGCTTCTCGCATTTGAAGAGTTGGTCCCAGAACGGCTTGACGAGTCCGTAGACGAATTCTCTTGCCTCCGTTCTAGATTTGAACCCTCCAACTTCTCTCACGTCGAGCCCAGCAGAGAACGCCTTTCCAGCGCCGGTTATCTCGACAACTTGCGCGTCCATGCTTTCAGTGGCTAGAACCAATGCCCCTCTAAGGTCGCGAAACATTCCCTTGGAGAGGGCATTGAGGACTTGCGGACGGTTCATTTCAATACGAGCGATGTTATTCGTGACCACGTATTGGACGTTTTCGAGCTTCATGTCGACAACTCGCAAGATGTGACGACTACAACTGGAAAGTAATTTGGCTTTGTGTCGCTGGTTCGAGAACCTTTTTGAAGCGCTACGGGAAGAAGCCGATTGTCGGTGCGTACTACAACGATTAACCTGCCTTACAATTCGAACCAGAAACTCAAAACAGTCCTTGACCGTGTCAACAGTGACGAATATCTTCAGAGTCTCTGGGATTGCATAAACACTAATGCGGTCCGGAGGCTTGGACTTTCAGATCACGGGAGAGTCCATTTCGCCATAGTCTCGAACATTGGTTTGAAGATTCTTCGAAATCTGATCGAGGCAGGTGTGGAGCCTAGTATCGTCACCGATCATAAGCTCACAAATGATGATGCAGAAGTTGTTGTTTTTCTCGGGTCGGTGTTGCACGATTTGGGGATGGTCGCCCATCGGGAAAACCATCAAATCTTCAGCGTCTCTCTCGCGGCTCAGATAATACCGGGACTGTTGATGGGCATATACGGGGAAAAGGAGAGGGCTATCATAACCGCCGAAGCTCTTCACACAATTTACGCTCACGAATCTGAGATTCCCCAATTCACAATCGAGGCTGGGGTTGTGAGGGTCGCGGACGCTTTGGATATGAAAGAGGGCCGGGCCAGAATTCCGTTCACAGCAGGGAAAAAGGACATTCATGCTCTGTCGGCAATGTCTATCAGGGACGTGAAAATCCGGAAGAGCAAACAGAAACCGATCATCGTAGAGATAAGCATGTACAACGAGTCAGGAATTTTCCAGGTCGATCAATTACTAAAGAAGAAAATACTCGGAACGAAGATCGAGGGATTCATCGAAGTCGTGGCTCAGGTCGAAAACCAGCAGAGAAAAACCGTGCTCACAAGATACACGCTCGGCGCACCCGATACGTCGTCTCCTAAAGTCAGTATCGTGTAATCAGGACGTCCCACGGGAACTGTTGATCTGGGAAAATCTATTGTCCCGGAAGTCGTGTTCAGGCTGACTCTACTTTCGCTAGCTTCCCGTATCTTCCAACGTTAAGTTGGAGCTCGCCTCTAAACGAGTCAACATACCCGTTTTCGATTTGGACAGTGTCGTTGACCGCCACTTTTGTTATGTTTTCGTTCCACAAAGTGACCTTCACTGTTCCGGACTCGTCTTGAAGAGTCGCGCTGGCAACTTGTCCAGGTCCGAATTTTGTTTGGACGTCTCTCGGGGTCTCCATGTCAACAATTTTTCCCGCCACATCTACTCTCCTCATTCCAGGCTTGAGTTCCGCGATTTTCACTGCTGTTCCCCTGTTACGACTTCTCCGGTCGCGAAGTTGCCTCTTACCGATGTTATTCTAACTTTTACTTGGTCGCCTTGGTTCGTGCCGGGTACGAAGACGACAAAGTTGTTGATTCGGGCTATTCCATCCCCTCGCTTGCCGACGGAGTCGATCGTGACATCCACTTCTTGACCTTCCTCGACGGGTGCCGGTCCTCGGTTTCTGTCCTGTCCGCGGTCGTAACCCCGATCATACCCTCGGCCGCCACCGCCGCCGCCTCCACTACGGCCGTAGCTTCCCCCTCCGCCGCCTCTGCCATACCCTCCTCCTCCACCGCTTCCTCCGCCGCTTCTAGAGTAACCTCCCTTTCTACCGTAGCTTCTTCTCGGTCTCTCTTCTCCCATTCTTTCTTGCAGTCCTTTGTGTTTGTTAAGTGGCTTGAACCGCACTGGTCAATATGAAAAGATTGCTACAAGCGAGAACTTGCTTGAAACCATTCTCATCGTGACCGGTCGGCCCAAAGACGCCTTCTAAAACAGTTTTTCAGGCGGTTATGATATAAGACTTGACCTAGGCGACGATTTCGACTTTGAATTCCGCGCTTGGTTCTCTTCCCGGGCTGGAATTCGATGGCAAACGTTCAAGGTCCAAAGTATCTGCTTTGAGCGTTCTAAGAATAGTCTCCTCGTTCTCCTTCAGAAGGTGGAGGTGTTCGGCCTCGGTGCTGACTACGATCCGCTTGACTTTCTCGCCTAGCGACAGACCCTTCGAGGATTTCTCGCGTCGAGCATGAGCGATTAGGTCTAGAAGGAGCTTGCCGTTACGAATCGAAGTATCGTCGAGCGCTTTTTCATGCTCTGGCCAGTTTTCCAAGTGGACGCTCTTAGTGGCTCCTGATGGGAATTGATGGTAGACTGCTTCTGCGATGTGGGGGCATATAGGTGCGAGGAGTTTGCAAACTGTCATTAGGGCTTCCCGCAGGCAATATTGGGTTGCCTTGAGGTCAGATAGCTCCCTTCCGGGTTGGAGCCTATGCTTGACTGCTTCCAAGTAGTCATCGGCGAGTGCATGCCAGGTGAAGTTCCTTATCGCTTCCAAGGCTGTGTTGAACTGGAACGCCTCAAACGCCTCTGATACTTCCTGTGTCAACTTCTGAAGGGAAGCTAGAAGCCAGCTATCAATGAGGGAGAGGTTACTGGGTTTTTTTGGAGGTAGGGGATCGGTGGCGTTGGTAAGAACGAATCTGGCTACGTTCCAGAGCTTGGTCAGGAACTTCTTCCCATGTTCAAGTTCGTTCCAACGGAAGGGTATGTCGTATCCAGTCGATCCGCCAGCCGCGGCCCATTGGCGAAGCGCGTCGGCACCGACTTTCTGGATCGCCTCGTCAGCTATCACGTAATTTCCGTAGGATTTGTGCATCATACGGCCGTCGGTCCCTTTCACCATTCCGTTTATGAGGAGGGTCTTGTATGGCGCAGTGCCGAATAACGCGAGGCTTCTAGCTAGTAGATAGTAGTCCCATGTTCGGACTATGTCCATGCCGTTTGGTTGAAGGTCTGCTGGAAACAGTCGGTTGAATAGGTCTGATTTGTTAGGCCATCCGGCATGAACCGCGGCGCTTATGGACGAGTCCATCCATGTGTCAAGCACATCCGTTTCGCCTCGAAGCTCACGGTTGCCACATTTGGGGCATTTTTCCTCTGGTGGCTTGTCCTTGCGAGGGTCCACCGGCAGGCTCTTTTCATCAGGGATGATTGTCGACTCGCACTTTGTGCAGTACCAAACAGGTATAGGAGTGGCAAAGATTCTCTGTCTGGAGATTACCCAGTCCCAGTCGAGAGACTCGGCCCAATCGATGAGTCGTTGTTTAGAGAAGGGGGGGATCCAATCTAGCTTCTCCGCCCATTCTATGACCTTTTGAGTCAGGTCCCGGGTTTTCATGAACCATTGAGGTCTTGCGATAATCTCGACAGGGGTTTGACATCGCCAACATGTGCCGATGTTCTGTGTTATCGGTTCCGTCTTGCTGAGTAACCCCTTCGCCTGAAGTTCAGAAACTATTTTCTTTCTAGCTTCCTCGGCTTTGAGGCCTTTAAACCGTGGATCGTCAACTGACAGTCTGCCGTTTTCTGCTAACGCCTTGATGACTGGGAGATGGTATTTCTTCTGCCATCTTACGTCAGTCTTGTCCCCAAACGTGCAAATCATCACCGCTCCTGAACCGTAATGAGGATCCACTTCGTCGTCAGAAATTACACGCGCCTCCTGGCCGAAGATAGGCACAGTAACGGTCTTTCCTACTACCGCCTTGTACTTGTCATCCTTTGGATGTACAGCTATACCGACGCATGCAGCTAGAAGCTCGGGTCGCGTGGATGCGATCTCGATGTTCTCCTCAGCGTCTCCGAACCTCATGTAGTGTAGCGTCCCTTTGCGTTCTTGGTATACTACTTCTGCTTCTGCTATCGCCGTCTCGTCACGGGGACACCAATTGACGGGGTGCTCGCCGCGGTATAGGTGCCCTGATTTGAGAAGTTCAAGGAAGGAGAGTTGAGTAAGCTTGTAGTAAGAAGGGTCCATTGTCTTGTATTCGAGCGCCCAGTCGGAGGATATTCCTAGCAGATTCATCGACTGTTTCATCTTGGTGATGTATTCAGCAGTAAGCTTGCGGCACATCTCGACGAACTGGTCCGGGGGTAGATCGTTTTTGCGGATCTTGAACGTTTGTTCTACTCTGACCTCTGTCGGTAGCCCGTGGCAGTCCCAGCCCTGTGGAAAGTGAACGTTGAACCCCTTCATCCGTTTGTAACGTGCTACGAAATCGATGTAACACCAGTTCAGAGCGTTCCCGACATGAAAATCACCGCTAGGATACGGGGGCGGTGTGTCTATACTGAACGTTTTACGCGACTTGTCATGAGGGTCGAACCGGTAAATGTCGTGTTCTCGCCAATACTCCCGCCACTTTGGTTCTTGGGTCGCTGGATCAAAGTTCTTGCCTAGGACGTAATCGTGGCTGGACGCCGATCCAGCATGAGAAGAATTCTTTGGCTCGCTAGTAGGTGAACTGCTCAAATTCGGTTCTGTCGGACTTGGCGGTGATGCAAGCTCCTACGCCTCGACAGGCAAACCTTCGGGTTCAGGTGTCTTATAAGTCGTTGGACTTACGCGAGGAGTAATTCTTCGCACTACCCATCCTATCACAACCAGTATTGACAAAGTTCCGACTATTAGTGATGTCAGAACGAAAACGAAAGGGAGAAGCGAAAAGAGCCCACCGAAAATGGAGCTGCCCACAAGCGATATTTCAAAGTAAACATCAAAGAACCAGTGAAGGAGAATCGCTGCGTACGCTCCATAGGCTACAAACGCGATGGCAATGACAAAGCCCGAGATGGCCGCTGTAACAACTTTCCCTGCCCCCCAGTTCGTCCCGCCTCCCGATTCAACATGAGCAAGACCAAACAGTACCGACGAGACTACAATGAAGATCCACTCGAGCCAGTGGACCCCACTCCACCCGTTCATGGTAAAGGTTGGATATCCCGTTTTACGTTTTGCGCGTTCGGGTGATAGCAAAGATAGACCGGTGATTGAGAGAAACCTCGATATGGAAGGACCTTGACCGGTGATGAGTCTCCTCCAGAGGATTCTGATGGGGATTACAAGACCCAGGGGAGTAATTATTCGGTAGGCAAGCTCTTCGCCGACTGGGGCGTATGCGAGCCCGGCAAAGAGTTGTGCCTGGGTCGGACAGGGGTTGAGGTGAGGATCGCACAGTGATCCTGGTGGAACGCCCACTAGCTCTAGAACGAGGGTTACGACCAAAACGACAACATAGAGTCCGCAGGAGATTAATGGCATTGCAACTAACCAATTTGACGAGCTTGTAATTCGTCCAGCTCTCGATAACTTTTTCAGACTGGAGAAGAATCCATCTCTCGACCTCAACCCTGCAGCGAAACAAGCGACGAAGATCAGGATGCAAACCGAGGTTAGGAGCCATAAACTAACACGCACAGGAAATGCGGTGTCCCGTGAGTAAATGTAGAAAACCCCTAAGACAGGGCGGCCGCTGGAACTCATCAGATCGCTAGCTAGTTGGGTTGCTGTAACTAATGCAGACGCCATTCCCATTGCAACCATGTACGTAAAAGAAACGAACAACGCTGCTATGGCCGATATCCAACCAAGAACGGCCCGTGAGGTTGGACTCATGAGGTTTGGTTGCTAGCAGACTGGTATTTTGCCTTCGGTCAGGCGTTTTGTGAAGTCGTTAATGTTGTTCAGGTCGGATTTTGCGATTTCTGAGGCGGCTTTGGAGACCTGTTTCAGCTCTACTCCCTTGTCGAGGATGAGTTCTACCCCCGCGACTTTGGGTTCGTTGATGGGTTTTCCTATTTGGCTGAGTAGCCAGACATAGACTTCTCTCACGCCTGAGACTTTTTGGTGGACATGTTGGGCTATTTCGTAAGTTAGAAGATTGTAGATCTTTCCGACGTGGCTGACAGGGTTCTTGCCTGCAGCTGCTTCAGAGCATGTAGGACGGTTAAGCGGTATGACGCCGTTGACTCGGTTTCCTCGGCCCACTTGGCCACCGTCGCCGTCGTCTGCGGAGGTTCCGAGGACAGTCAGGTATATTCCTCCCATTCCCCGTCCCCTTTTGTCCAAGGTGTTGATGTCGACATTCACCCCATCAAATTTCACTCTCGACTTTACGAAGCGCGTTACGTCTTCGACGACCTCCGCCTTGCGCTGGAAGTATTGATTCTCGTTCTCGATAAGTCGGTCAACAAAAGCCATGGCGATTGTAAGGTTTAGATCTCCGCCCTCCCTTGAACCCATGATCTTGACGTCCTCGCCAGTTTCAGGGAATTCTTTCTTGAAACTGGGAGAGTTGATGTATCGTTCTGTGTGGAGGACGATTCTCTCAGTATCGGTTAGCGGCGCGTACCCAACTGCTGCTGATGTGTCGTTTGCGCCGTAGAATTTTCCCTTTCGGCTGAATATGTCTCGTAGGGCCTCTGAGCCTCGAGCTAGTTCGACTTGGTACCGAACGTGTCTTTCAGGGTCGACGAATCGGAGGTTCTTCTTGAACCATTTTTTCGCTGTCGAGACGGCAATCTCGTCTATAGGAACCGGGTCTCCATCAACCTCGTATGTAGCTCGATCCCCGAAGACCATGAGCATTGGACGTTTGACTTCACCGCCTCCGAAGTTTCTTCTGACTGCCCCTGCTGCTAGGAGTGCTTTGTCGATGTTGTGGTGCATGACTATCCCATATCGTCTGATGTATTCTCGACTTAGGGAGATGGAGACTTCGTTCATGACGGCATCACATATGTGGTCGGGATGTCCAAGCCCTTTTCGCTCGACAATTTCGAGTTCTTGTTCGCCGACGGGGGTCTGTCTTAGTTCGCTGACAATTAGGCCCATTTTCTCAAACTCAAGAGTTTGAACGTGGTCGCGGCGAAGTTCTGTTATTAACGTTTGTTAGCCTATTCTCAAAGGAATATTTTCCGAGAAAATTACTTCTTGCGTGCGGCCGTCACGATCGAGATCACATCACGGTCCCGGAGAAGATAGTCGTTGGGGAGCCTGAGACCATCGCGCGTGTCAATCGCATAGAGCATTTTCTCTGCTAGCTCTGAATGTATCTCCTTGGCTAGGTCTTTTGGAGTGTACTCGCGTGGAACTAGGAAGGCATCGGGTAGGACGTTTCCTTTCTTGTCAGAGAAGGTCTTTGGATCTTCTACTGGATATACGGCGTTCATTCCTAGAAGCTTGAAGACTGCGGAGTTAAGGGCGAACTCAACTCCGGTCCTCATGAGTTTGGTCATTACCTTCTGTTGTACGTATGCTAGGGCCCAGGCTTGGTCCTTGGATATTCGTGATTCGTCCAGGACCTTGAATGTCTCTTCACCCGGAACGTATTCTATCAGTCCTTTTTCTTGGGCTCGTTTGAGTGCGAGTTCTGCTTCGCTGGAAGCAGGTATGACGAGCTGGGAGTTGAATTCCTCGTGGAGTTTCTCGAAGTTCTTCTCGGAATAGGCGAGGTCCATCTTGTTGGCGATGATCAACGTTGGCTTTGATACCGATCGTATGTTTTCAGAGAATTTTCTAGAATCTTCGTCTTTCCAGTCCTTCGGGTGTTTTGTGGATAGGTTTGCGGCCTCAAGCGCCATGGTTACATGTTCTAGTTTGACTCCTATTCCAGCGAGTTCCTTGGCGAAAGCTTTGTCGTAGGCTCCTGTCTTGAGAGGCCGTTTGCGTAACCGTTGCAGTGATCTGTCGACGGATACTTTGAACCAGAGAACTAGCTCCTCTTCTATGTCGTAGACGTCTAGTATTGGGTTGCCCATTCCAGCGTGGGCAATCTTGCCCTCAGGGTCAATGCTGCCGGAGGCGTCGACGACATGGAGAAGAGCGTCAGCCTGTGCGACCACGTTTAGGAACTGGGTTCCAAGTCCCTTACCCTTCCACGCTCCCTTGATAAGCCCAGGGAGGTCGAGTACCTCGACGGGTATGAATCGCCAGCCATCTACGCATTTCGAGTTGCGGGGTCTGTCTTTTAGGCCGAGTTCTCTACAGACACAGAGGGTCTGAACTTGACCGAGTGCGGTGTTCGGCTTCTTTGTTGTAAATGGATAGGTTGAGACTTCTGCCGTGCTGGACGTGGCGGCGTTGAAGAAGGTTGTTTTGCCGGTATTTGTCTTGCCAATGATGCCTATCCGGATCAACCAAGAATCACGGATAGATTGCTTGGGCTAACGTGGTATTATAGCTCATGGATTTCTTACTAGTGGCTTAGTTTGGGGTTTTCATGAAGGGCCGGTCAGGGGAAAATCGACCACCCCTGGGGGTCACTGTGAAAAAGAAGGTTTGAAAAAGTCAGATCGGCACGACGTCCCGCTGGGTCATGGCTCGGGGGAACCGTTTATAGAGAGAGTCTAACCCGTTCCGGCAGGGTCTGAGAAATGCCGTCGGAAATCACAAGCACGGATGAATTCGTTAGTCTGTCAGAGGGCGCCTTGGAATGCCGAGTAAAGCGTGCGAAGGACTTAGTCAAGTTGAAGCTTCGGACCCCCCGACAGCTCTACACCCACAAGGTGAAAGTGGAACGGGCCGACGATGTCATCAAGCGGCTAAAGTGTGAGATAGTCGAAGTCTAGCCGCCGTGAGCCACAGGGATTATCGTAACCCTCGTTCCGGGTTTGATCTGGGTCTTTAGACCATCGAAAATATTGCAGTCCTGATCATTCAACAATATGATCACGTTCGGTCTAGGGTCTTCTGTTCCAACATCGACCAAAAGCTCTCTGAAAAATTTGTTGTCCACTGTCTTCAACAACGCCGAGATTAGTTCTTGCACGGTTAGAATGGTTGAAACAGGCAGCATGATTTCCCTGTTTCCAGCTGCCGAGCCGAGGACTCCGATGAGCTTCACTGGCACAGCCTCAATGGGGATCGTCGCGGTCTCACTCAAACAAGAAAACTTCTTCTAGGTAACGCCTGCTGCCGACCCGTGATCCCTCAGGTAGCCGCTTAACCTTCCTTGATTGGATATATTCCTGATATCGAGATTGTGCCTCAGAAAAGTCAGATCCTTGTAGCCAATCGATGGGGACACCCCCTCCCAGTGGCCTTGAGGGAATGATATGGCGGGTTGATTTCGGGGGAAACAATTTTCCCTTTCCAACGGCCTCCACGACCTCCTTTTTATCTATCTTGATCGTTGACATGACGAGGCTCTCTGAGTCTCCGGTTTCCGCGACCTTGTTGTCCTGATAGGCGACGCTAACGCTCTGTTTTCGAGCGGTCATTTCTATGCCGTAGGAATCTCGGACCATCTCGTAAGGATTCTGACTACGGACCGGGAAGGCCAGGCAGGATATGGGTTTCTCGACCGTCGCGTACCATCGCCTCTTCGAGAGTCCGTCCTCGCATTCGTCGTGATTCACATCCTTGGGTTTTAGTAGCCTTAGATCGATCTCGAGATTCCGAAGGTTTGATCCTGAAAATAGCCTAAACCACCTTTCTATTGTGATTTGAGGGTCGTTATAGTCTACGAGGGCCGAGGGGATGAAGTTGCACTTCAGCTGTTTGATTGCGGCCAATCGATGCGTCCCGTCTAGAACGATTCCCGTTGTCCGGTCTGCGATGATTGGGTGTCGCAATACCGGGTTCTCTCTCAGAGCGTCAACAAGTCTTTCCAGGTCTTCAGCAACTGTCTCTTCATGCGGCTTCAGATCTGAAGTCTTTCTCAGTGTGATTAGAATAGGTATCCTGCCGCCGGCGACCGAATAGCCTTTCAGGGAAGAGTTGGCTCCCAAGAGGCTGCTAGGCCAGCGTACTATGCTTGGTCGTCTGGTCCTTCGGGTCCAATTTCGCCCGGTGCCGCGGCGCGTTTCGCTTCAACAATTTTCAGCCGGGTGACATAGCCGACGATCCTGTTTCTAAGTCGTTTAGTCCTCGCATCGACAAGTACGGCTAGGGCGACCTTGTTTTCCTCATAATTCTTGCTGAACTTGTCCGGATACCGGGCGACGAGTTCTCTCGACACTTTCTTGACCGCGGCTATCCGAACTTTTCCCACGCTAGCACATCCGAGAAACCCGCGGAGTCTCTGCTGGACTTTTAAATATTGGCGCGAAAGCGCCATTCCGTTCGACTAACTCTTTTATAGTCTGGTTGGGAACCAAAATCGGTCCCATCCTTGGGAGAGAGCGAGATATCAACCGCTGCCGTACATCGGCTCATAAAACGGGGCGGGGCCGGGCGAATAGGGGACGATGCGGCGGAAGAACTGAGAAAAGTGGTCGAAGAATTTGCCATACGGGTGGGAAAGGAAGCTCTGGAACTAGCAACGCATGCAGGGCGAAAAACAGTCAGATCAGAGGATATACGTCTCGCTGTCAAGCGCATACAGAAGGAATAGCCCTAAAACTCGCCCACACTTGAGATAAGGTTTTTATTCGCAACTCCGCCGGCCCCTCTTTCTGAGTGCTTAGAGTAAATGTCGTATCTCGCTAACCAACAAGTATTGATTCTGAAAGAAGGCTCTAACCGTAACCGCGGGAAGGACGCCCAGAGGAGCAATATTAGTGCCGCAAGGATCGTCTCTGAAGTTGTCAAGACAACCCTTGGACCACGGGGTATGGACAAGATGCTTGTCGATAGTCTCGGCGATGTTACCGTGACAAGTGATGGAGCTACAGTTCTTGACGAGTTAGATGTTCAGCATCCTGCCGCGAAGATGCTTGTTGAGATAGCTAAGACCCAAGACGATGAGGTGGGCGACGGAACCACATCTGTCGTCGTCCTCGCCGGTGAGCTACTGAAGCGCGCCGAGCTTTTACTCGACAAGGGGTTGCATCCGACGGTGATTAACGCTGGGTTCAAAAAGGCCGCTGAGAAGGCGCGTGAGATTCTGAACGAGCTCGGAAAACCCGTAGATCTAAAAGACACTGAGACGCTTCGGAAGATCGCGGTGACTGCGATGCGCGGAAAGTCCCTTGGAGGGGCGACAGAACACTTTGCGAATATTGCAGTTGATGCAGTTAACCATGTTATTGAGAAGAGGGGTGATGCCTTTTCCGCCGACATAGAGAATATTCAGCTGGTGAAGAAGGAAGGCAAGAGCCTCCTTGACACCGCGCTGATCAAGGGCGTCATTGTGGACAAGGAAGTCGTCCATCCGGGAATGCCAAAGAGGATTGAGAAAGCAAAGATCGCACTCTTGGACACGCCGCTTGAGATTGAGAAGACCGAGTTTAGTGCTGAGATCAAGATCAGCAACCCGCAACAGATGCAATCCTTCCTCGACGAGGAGACAAAGCTGATGAAGGACATGGTCGAGAAGATCAAGAAGTCCGGCGCAAACGTTGTCCTCTGTCAGAAGGGGATCGACGAAGTCGCCCAGTCATTCATGGCCAAGAATGGAATATTGGCTGCTAGAAGAATCAAAAAGTCAGACATCGAGAAACTGTCGAGAGCAACGGGTGCTCGAATAATCACCAACCTGGAAGACATTCGCAGCGCGGACCTCGGATTCGCGGGTCTTGTTGAAGAGCGAAAGGTTGGCGACGATAAGATGGTCTTCATCGAAGATTCGAAGGACCCAAAGTCCGTTAGCATCCTGATTAGAGCGGGTCTGGAAAGGCTTGTTGACGAAGCGGAGAGAGCCCTCAAAGACGCCCTCTCAGTCATCATTGATGTGGTCAAGAAGAACAAGATAGTTGCAGGTGGCGGTGCAATTGAGATTGAATTGGCGAAAAGAATCCGCGATCTAGCGCCGAAGATAGGCGGCAGAGAACAGCTAGCTGTTGAAGCATTTGCAGATTCGCTAGAGTCCATTCCACGAACCCTATCCGACAACGCAGGCCTCGAACAAATCGACATCCTTGTAGCTTTACGAGCAGCTCACGAAAACAAGGGGCTTTGGAGCGGAATCAACGTTCATACTGGCCAAGTCTCCGATATGTGGAAAGAGGGGGTACTGGAGCCAGTAAAGGTCAAGGAACACGCGATCGGATCCGCAGTGGAAGTCGCATCCATGATATTGAGAATCGACGACGTAATCGCAGCTGCGAAACCGCCTCCTCCACCCAAAGGCGGCCCGCCTCCAGATTAATTATCCGAGAAGAGAAAAGCCCGCAGACTGCTGAGCGCATCTAGGGAATGGGAGGCTCTTAATTGCTCTCCAAGACTTATCATCCTAGATAGGATGCGACCGATTTCTCCGAGTCTTCTTGACCAGTCTGGCTCGTCAGAAACCATGTCAGGTGAGAATCAGGCTGGTTATTTTCAACTCCATTCCTCCTACTTACCCTCTCCACGTCCTCCGCCGACCGGATAACCTCTCACAAACCTGCCGAAGAAAGCACTGGTGGCGACGATAGTGTTCGTGTTCTTGTTGTTCATTGAGGTTTCTCTATTGCGTTGATATCTAGGTTGATGATTGACCAGAGCGTCTCCAGGTCTCAAGGCTGGAATAAGGTTCGAGAAAACGACAATCCTTAACTGAAAAGCCGGTCCTAAGAAATGGATTGCTGACCGCTGGAACTCGTCGCAGCTGTCAAGAGCCATCATTGCGTAGTTAGGCCGAAAGTCCACTCCTCGGCTCAACTATCCCTCACCCCGCGCGGTCACTAGGGTCTTCTATCTCTTAGATAGTCACTCCTCACTCTCAAGTAACGAAGGGTCAAACGCAATTGCCTTTTCAGGTTCCGAGGCATAAATTACCTGGTGGTGATTCTTCAAGAGTGTCTCAACAAAATCCGTACGCCCTGATTTTTCTATCTCACTGAGATCATGTCTGCACATAAGCGAAAGATCAAGGCTCTTGAAGTTATCATGAAGTAACTGTTCGTAGCTCAACTCTAGCTTCATGCCTTTAACCGACTTCTCGATTGGCACAAAATTGCGATAAAAGCGGTATGGAGGTCTCAGACCGATGGTAGACCCTCGGATCACCTTCTTGAGATTATCGTACGGGTTGCCTTCACTGACATCAGAACGTTTGATCGTGTATACACGTAGGAGGTTTCTTTGCTTAAAGGATTCTACATCTATTCCACGTTTAGATAATCTTCGCTCGATTTTTGTTGGGTCCTCGAACGTGAGATAGACACACGATTCTCCTCTTTCGAGTCCCTTCGATATGTAGTAAGACGTTACCAATTCCGCATATTTCTTATCGTCACAGAGAAGCACCGAATGACTCTTGGGCGGTAGGTTATCAAGGAACTTTATTGGTCCATAATCTTCTCTTTCAGAAAGCCTTGATTCCTTGTAATCCAAGTACTTCATGCCAATTTCGTGCACAAATCTGCTGATTCGTCTGTGGTCTTGCAGAAAATCCAAACCCTTTGCAGTAATTGAAAT
>VBAX01000046.1 GCA_005883075.1 Candidatus Bathyarchaeota archaeon
TTATCAGAACAGCCAGCATCACCAAGAGAAGACTGTATCTCTGGGTAGGAACGTACATTCTCACCGCGGTCATTACGCCTGATGGAGGACCAGTAGCCGATGTGGCACTCTTCCTGCCAATCATACTCCTGCTTGAAGGTTCGTTATTCATAGCCCGAAGATACGAGAAACATCTTCCGCCAATGGAGAAGAAAACGGAAACGAAAGACCCCGAATGCAAGTACTGTGGCGGACCTTTCGACCCCACAGGAGTTTTCTGCGCCCAATGCGGAAAGTCGAGACTCTAGTATGCGTTAATAATGCAGGGAGACAGACGGGCAAGCGAGATGATGAATTTCCGCAAAATATGCGGACTGAGCGTTCTCAGCCAACGCAATGACGAACGACATCGGGCGGGCTGATACTAGGATGCTGTCCGCCCGAATCCGATCCTTTGGGGTTTCTTCCAACTCTGATCTTGCGAGAGCTGTATGAAGGATTGCCATGATAACGGGGAATCATCGTTGGCGGATTCGAAGAAATATTATAACGCGAGCAAGGAGAGAGAATTTGAACGGGCCTTGTAGACGATTCAATTGATAGCGCAAAAGTTGCAGCTGCTTCCTGAACTAAGTCAACTCTTTCGGAAAATTCCGTTCCTAAAGACTACGGCAAGGGAGGACCCCAAGGCATCGCTCTATGGCGAGAAGTACCTCAAACGACTCCTTTGGTATCTGTTCGCTGGAACCCGCGGAGGACCCAGCAGGGCTGAGATCATCAAGGCTATTCAGAATCGTCCCAGCAACGCCAATCAGCTTGCGCAGATTCTGCGTGTAGATTACAAAACAATTCAACACCACGTTAGGGTTCTAGAGGAGAACGGCCTTATCGTTCCATCGGACAGGGGAACGTATGGTGCTGTTCTCTTTCTTACTCCGAAGATGGAAGAGGCACTTCCGATCCTCGATGAGATTTGGAGTACAATTGGAAGAAGAAAGATAAACGAAACAAAGCCGGAGTAGAGTGACTGAGCTTGGGGTTTGCACTATGGGCTAGCGCAATAGTCGCTTTCGCAAACATAGCCATGACCCTTGCATTGCTCGCAATTTACCTCGGGACATATAGAAAGGTCAAATCTTCCTTCACCATGGGTCTCGTTCTCTTCGGAACCTTTTTCGTAGTACTAAACCTGGCAATTCTCGTATTCTGGCTCTTCCTATTCGAAAATGTGAGTTCAGCAGGCACCCTTGTGGATCAAGCCTCAACCTACATGCTCCTAGTGAATGTCGGAGAGGCCCTGGCTCTGGCAAATCTGCTAAGAGTGACCTGGAAATAGGACCGAAAGCAGTACCTCTCAGAACTTCAGACGGCTTCGCTCCCGATTCTCCATAAACAGCCCTCCTCAGCTATCTCTAGGTAGAATATGGGGTAGATCCGGGGAGATTTGGAAAAACCGTTAAGAAGCGATCCGAGCCAATTCAGCCAGAAATCCTCTTGAAAAAGAATAAGAAGACTGACGAGAAACTTGAGTCCGAACAGCACTCAAGCAACAGGATATCCCGAAGGAACTTCTTGAAATATGGTGTCGGAGCTGCAGCGGTAGCGGCAGGTGCCACAGCTCTCATGGGCAAGATCCCCGTCCCAGCAGAGCAACCAAAAACACCTGCTGCGAACAACAGTGCAGAACCGATTGTCGCCTCTGTAAGCGGTGATCAGCTAACAGTCATGAATGGGCAAGTTTCAGTGAAGGTGAAAGATGCAGGATTGGCCGCTCAGATCGCAGACAAATTACGGGCGGGAACTAGCCAATGACATCCCACAGAGAAGCGCCCAAGATCTCGAAGGACCCGGTCGCTGACAACACCGATCTGTACGCATTTGTCAGTCCCGACAAGCCTGACACGGCAACCATTCTGGCCAACTACATTCCGTTGCAGGAACCTGCCGGGGGCCCTAATTTCAACACCTTCGGCGACGACGTACTCTACGAGATAGTAATAGACAACAATGGCGATGGAATAGAGGACATCACCTACCAGTTCAGATTCAAGACCAAGATCGGGAATCCCAACACCTTCCTCTATAATACTGGTCCTATTGGCTCCCTCGCTGACTCGTCGTGGAATGTGAAACAGTTCTACTCGGTCACGAAGGTAGTCGGACCCCGCAGGACAGGGAGGTCCACGATTCTAGGCAGCGACCTCCCAACTCCACCTGTCAACGTTGGACCACGTTCAACACCGAAGTATACGGACCTAGCAAACGCGGCTATCAATACATTGAGCGATGGCTCGACCGTCTTCGCGGGTCAGAGAGACGAAGCGTTCTTCGTAGATCTTGGGTCGATATTCGACCTCGGGGCACTCAGACCTGTCCAGAATTTCCACCTAATACCTACACCGGCGGCTCCAGGGGTCGATGCCACAAAAGGGTTCAGCGTTCATTCTATCGCAATACAAGTCGCGAAGAACAAACTGACATCGGATGGATCGAACCCCACTGATCCATTGGGAAAGAACTCAACGATCGGAATATGGGCATCGGCAAGTAGACGAAGGGCCGCAATCCTCCCAACCAATGGGGAAGGCAACCAATCAGGCGACAACGAATTTGACGCAGTCGTAACTGGCCCCTTCACTCAGGTCTCCCGCCTGGGAATGCCCCTCATAAACGAGGTGATAATCCCGCTAGGAAAGAAAGACTTCTGGAACACTTCACTTCCAAGGTTCGACTCCCAGTTCCTCCAATACTACCAGACACCCGAACTCCAGAAGCTACTCCCGGTACTCTACCCTGGGGTATTCCCGAACCTCGCAGCGGTAACTGAATCGCGCGCAGACCTCATCGCCATACTCTTGACAGGAATACCCAGGGGCATAATTCCAGGATTCCAAAACTTCACCGGGCCCCTCCAAGCGGACTATCTCCGCCTCAACCTTGCAATCCCTCCCAACACAACCAACCCCAATCGACTAGGACTCGTAGGGGGAGACCCAGCGGGATTCCCCAATGGACGAAGAGTACTAGACGACGTCGTGGATATAGAAATTAAGGCGATAGCCGGCGCGACTCTGCCATTAGTAGACAAGAGCTTCTCCGCGGACGGTGCCGTCAGTCTAGTAACTCAAGGCATCCCACAAGGGAATCCCATCCAGCCACCCAATACCGCCCCGTTCCTGACAGTGTTTCCCTACCTACCGCACCCAGTCCCTGGCTACGAACACTCTCACGACCCTTAGTCTGGACCAATGTGTGGCTTTACGGCCACGCTTTCCTCTGTTTTCAAAACCAAGTCCTAAGAGCTGCAGTGACGACTCTACGATTATTGAGTCGAGAACTCATACCTCATCTTGCGGCCTGGCTTAGACAGGAGTCCTAGACCTAAGCTAGATCAGAATTAGTTTTCAGAGAATTATTTCAAAAGTCTTATTCTACTGTAGTTCTATGCTGTTTGGATACCTGTTGCCCTGTACAGTAATTGTTGGCGGGTTCTTCGGAGACGAAGGGAAGGGGAAGATAGCCGCTTACTTAGCAATGAAGGACAAACCCGACATATGCGTCAGAGGAGGGAACGGACCCAATGCCGGCCATACGGTGATCCACGGCGGAGTCCAATACTCCCTCAGACTCATCCCAAGCGGTTTCGTCAACCCCTCGACGCACCTCCTCATTGGACCCGGGGTCCCTGTCGACCCGACCGTCTTGCTCGACGAGCTACGGAAAACCGACTCCGAGCAAAGAATCGAGGTCGACAATCAGTGCGCCATCGTTGAGCCGCGCCACAAAGAGCAAGAATCACGATCGGATCACTTGTCGAAGAAGGTTGGCTCTACTAAGAGCGGAGTCGGAGCATGTAACGCAGAGAGAGCTTTGAGAATGGCGAAATTGGCTCAGCAGATTCCAAGCCTCAAACCTTACGTGGGCGATACCGTCGGGGAAATCCAAAAGGCGTTTTCAGAGAACAAAAAGATCATAATCGAGGGGACCCAAGGCACCTTTCTCAGCCTCTACCACGGGACCTACCCTTACGTCACCTCTAAGGATACGACGGCTTCAGCAGCCTGCGCCGACGTCGGAGTAGGCCCTACCCAAGTTGACGATGTCATAGTCATCTTCAAGGCATATGTGACCAGAGTGGGAGAAGGTCCCCTGGAGGGCCAGCTAGATCGCGATGAAGTTGCACGTCGCGGTTGGACTGAATTCGGGACTGTTACCGGACGCGAGAGAAGAGCGGCGCCTTTCGATTTCAAGCTCGCAAAAAGAGCCGTCCAACTCAACGGTGCAACTCAGATCGCGCTTACAAAGCTCGACGTGCTATTCCCAAGCGCAAAAGGCGCGCGTCACATAAAAGATCTTGATAAAGCCGCGAAAGCGTTCATCTCAGCGATCGAGAAACAGACTGGAGTTCCAGTGATGCTTATCGGTACTGGTCCCAAGGAAGAAGACCTGATAGACCTAAGGGCTGTTGCCCGCAGTCCCAGAGTCCGAACCGCCCCGATCGTTCGGCAAAACTGAAGGACTTTTTGAGGCCCCTGGAAAAGTCAGGGTTCTGCGAATCCACTCTCTGCCTGCTACCAGCTGAGGCGCTCTCGTCAAGATCGCATTCACCAGTACTAGCGAAACAACGATTGAGAATACAGCGTGTATCGCATTGAAGATCGCCGTGAGCCCGAGTATGTAGAAAACAAACCCAGTTCCCGTAAGATTAATTCCGATTGCGCTAAGCGTAAGTTGGGCAAAATATGAGTAGTCCACGCCAAACACAACTTGTGCGAGAACAATGAGGTACAGATAGTTCACAAGAGTCATGATTACGACTCTTGTCAGCACGCCTATGACGGTCATTATCGAGCCAGTTGTCAAGAGCTTATGTTTTCCAAGTCTCGAAGCCAGTATCAATCCCCCGTAAGTGGAAAGAACCGATAGGAACTTCAGACTCGCCCCGAATGGTCCTGCCCCTCCCGGTGCGGCGGTGAGGATCGTTGCGTGGACAGTTGCGGTGACTAGTCCGGCTATAGGACCAAATATGAGAAACGCGGTGACGTCAACTATCTCGGCAATGTCGAATTTCAAGTAAAACAGAATCGGAAACGACGGCTGAATCACGGGTGGAGCGAGCAACGAGATGAGAGCTGCGAGGGCCCCGAAGGTTGCGGCTCCAGCTATCACCACGGTTGGCTTGATGTTGGCATTCGTTGAGCGCATTTTAGCAGGGGGCGAGGGATGTACTCATAAAAGAGTTTCTACTCACAATTGAGTTGCAGCTCTGATCCATTCTACTTGGTCCGGGCCAAGAGATGAGGTGGTGTCATCTCCTGAAGACATCGAGCCGTATGCGTCTTTCCATGAGGATCCCTCCTTCTCATCGTCATCAAGTCTTCGGGGGTATCGATGTCGAAGGACAAACGGGGATTCGAGACAGAGTAAACAGCAAGTCCTGTCCTTTGTGCTGCTCTAAGATGAGTGCTGTAGCTCCATCTCCCATAGGCGGGTGCAATAATTCCGGGAGGCTCTCGTACCATTACATTGGTCCCTCCCTTTAGGGAAGGGGACAAGACAACTCTTGGGACGATGTCCCCCACTGAATATAGCTCCCTCAAATCCTGTCCTTCCACCAGGGGGATGTCCGCCAACAGAATGGCCACCGATGACGCCTTCTCGCGAGTCGCAAAGAGCGTTGACTGGCGAACGCCAGCGTTGAGCCCTTGTCCTTCTTGGTGAAGAAATGACCCATCAGGCAAGTTCGCCTCCCCCTTGACATACAGGTCAGGAGAAACAACTAGGACTCTGCTGAACAGTTCAGATTCCTCGACTGAGGTCAGCACATCTTTCAGCATGGCGAGAATCAGCTTTTTCTTCTCTCGGGATCCTAGGGAGCGGGAAAGCCTGCTCTTGCTTTCAAGCAATCCTTTGACAGGGATAATTGCGAAGTCTCTTGTCAAAGCGTCTCCGCCAGCTTCAATGTATCCTCTGCCAACCTGGCCCTTGCTACCGAAGAGTCCATTATTGTCTGGGTTGAGGCGACCTTCATTCCAAGGTCGTTAATCTTAGAGGCAGCGGCCTTGTCGATATCATCGATAATGAAGCCTCTCAAGAGTCCCTTGTAAAGCTGCGCGACTCCGAGGGGAGAAACCTCCAAACCCAAGTGGCGCATGATACGGTCCAACGGACCCTTTATCGATCTTCCCCCTACGATCGGACTGATCCCGAGTATACGGCCCTTGGTCTTCGCTAGAGCGTTTCGAATTCCGGGTATTGCAAGGATTGGTCCGATGCTAAGGATAGGGTTGCTGGGGCAGAGAATGATGACCTCTGATTTTTCTATTGATTCCACGACGCCTGGAGCAGGGGTCGCTATGCTTGCTCCCTCGTAGCTTACGTCTTCCACGTTGTCCTCGAATTTTCTCTTGACAAAGTACTCCTGGAAATCCAAGAGTCCAGCAGAAGTCTTAATCTTCGTAGCTACCATCTGGTCAGTCATAGGCAGAATTCTGACCTTCACTCCCAAGAGCGTTCGAATTTTCTCGGTCAGTTCCGATTGGCTGAACCCCTGTTGGAGAAAGGCCGTTCGGAGGAGGTGGGTTGCGAAATCCCTGTCTCCGATCCGGAACCATGTTTCGGCTGAGTATCGTTCGAGCTGTGCCATGCAATTGTAAGTGTCCTCAGCGATCCCGTATCCTTTTCCCGTGTCAACGATTCCTGCTAGCGTGTAGGTAACAATGTCAATGTCAGGGCTGATGTGGACACCAAGATAGTCAAGGTCGTCTCCAGTGTTGACGATCGCCGTTACCTTTTCCGGCGGATAGACTCGCACAAGCCCGTCCAAGAAACGTGCTGCGCCAACCCCGCCTGCGAGACATACCACTGATCGGAACATCGTGAAGCGCCTGCGAGAGGGCTTGCGCCCGCCCAGCCCCTAGTTAAAGGCTAGCGCTTTTTCGGACGAGCTTTTTCGAGAATGTGGTGGGCTTGTCTAAGCTTGTAAACTGTTGTCCTGAGATATCGGTACCCTTCTAGGGGCGATTTGCCGCGAAGCTCTGTCGCGCGCCGTAAGGATTCCGATGATTCCTTGACCAAGGGAGTGGGCTCAGCGTTCCTCTTCCTCACAGGTACAGGGGGATCCTCGTCTTCAAGCCCGTAGGTGAGAGAGTAGAGGAGACTGCTGTATTCGGATGCTTCTTCGGCAAGCCAGACTTTCTTCTCGGAGTCGGTTCCACCTTTGGAGAGATTATCCATAGCCAGATCGAGCTTGGTCCTTGCCTCTTCCAAGGCCTTGCCGACTTTCTCCTCTAGCATTCGCTGTTCTTCAGCGGCGTCCATCAAGGCGACCTTGACGTGACTATTCTACGGTGACGCTCTTGGCCAGATTTCTCGGATAGTCGGGATCATGGCCCAGAATTACTGACATATAATAGGCCAGGAGTTGTAATGGAACGACGTAGGCGATGGGGGTGGCGAGCGATGGAAGCGAGTCGGGTACTTCTATTACATCGTCGGATAGGTTTCTGACCTCTGCGTCTCCCTCTTCTATGATCGAGATTATTCTTGCTCCGCGAGCCTTCATCTCCATTATGTTACCGATAATTTTCTTGTGAGTCTCGTCCTTCGGTGCAACGAATACTACTGGGAATCCTTCTTCGATGAGTGCGATGAAGCCGTGCTTGCTCTCGCCTGCAGGATACGCCATCGCTGGAATGTAGCTCAGCTCTAGGAGTTTTAATCGTCCCTCCAAGGAGGTTGACACGCTGATTCCTCTCCCGAGAAAGCAAATGCTCGACGCGCTGCTGCAGCTCTCAGCGATCTTCTTCACATCCTCCACCTTCGTATTGAGAAGGTTTTGGATCAGGGCGGGGGTTCGGTGAAGGGCTTCTTCCAGCTCGCTGATCTCTTTTGATGAGACCTCGCCCTTCTTTCTGCCGATCGCGATCGCAAGTCGGAGAAGAACGGTGACTTGTGAGGTGAAGGTCTTTGTTGCTGCGACACCGATCTCTGGTCCAGAGTTCTGTCCAATGTATACGTCGGACAGTCGCATCAGCGTCGAACCCAGTACGTTTGTTATGCTCACAATCGATGCTCCCCTGGCCTTCGCATCTCTAACCGCGTTAAGAGTGTCCATAGTTTCGCCCGATTGGCTTACCGCCAGGATTGCTGTCTTGGAGTCGACGAGGTCCAGAGCCTCGTCTGAGAATTCGGATGCTACCACAACCCTGACGTTCATCCCTGCAAGTTTCATGAGAGCCTGTCCTCCTACGAGCCCGGCGTGATAGGAGGTTCCGCAAGCGACAATGAACGCCTTATCGGCCTGCATCAGCTTGCTAGCGAGAAGATCATAATAGATCTCGTGCGTTCTCATCGCGTCCCTTATCGTGTGGACTTGCTCGTGAATCTCCTTGAGCATGAAATGTCGAAAGCCCTGTTTCTTAGCGGACTCTGGATCCCATGTTATCGTGATAGGATCTCGTTTTACCGCAACCCCGTTCTTCGCCTTGAGGATCCTGATCCCGTTTGGGTCGAGAACGGCCATTTCTCCTTCCTCCAGAATCAACGCTTTTCGAGTCAGTGGGAGGAAGGCGGCTATGTCGCTGGCGCAGTAGTATTCCCCATCTCCCAGTCCGAGGACAAGGGGGCTTTCCTGGCGGGCGCACAGAATTGTCTTCGGTTTTTCGATGCTTGTCAGGACGATGGAGTATGCTCCCTCTAGTCGGTTGATGGTTTTCCGGAACGCTTCTTCAAGACTGAGCCCTTGGCTGAGATATTCTTCAACCATGTGTGGGACGACTTCCGTGTCTGTTCGTGAGAGGAACCGGTGCCCTTTGGTTTCGAGTTCGCGTTTGAGGTCCAGATAGTTTTCTATGATACCGTTATGGACGACCGCGATTCGAGATTTGCAATCAACCAAGGGGTGAGAGTTTTCCTTGATCGGGCGGCCGTGTGTTGCCCAGCGAGTATGTCCAACGCCAACGGGTCCGGGTAGAAGGTCGAGGTTGTACTTGGCGTGGACCTCGTCGAGTCGTCCACTATCCTTCTTAATTGCGAGGGCTCCGTCTGCTATTGTTACCTCGCCGACGGAGTCGTA
Source organism: Candidatus Bathyarchaeota archaeon (assembly GCA_005883075.1). Taxonomy (GTDB): domain Archaea; phylum Thermoproteota; class Bathyarchaeia; order 40CM-2-53-6; family 40CM-2-53-6; genus 40CM-2-53-6. The sequence continues at coordinate 9,056 of VBAX01000046.1, forward strand.
TCCTCGATATTCTAGCCGTTTGAGGGCTGAGTGGATGAGCGGGGCGGCTTCTTTACCGTCGTGGAGGACGCAGCCGAATATTCCACACAAGGACGAATGAAATAGTCGGTTGGGTTGGCATTAAGAGTTCTTGAACGAATCCATGAAGGGCGGGCCGGGGGAAAAACGACCACCCGGGGGGGTCACATAATAGTTAGCAGAAAAAAAGTTACAGGAAGAAGAAATGTTTGCAAGTGGAGATTTGCTGGAAAGACGTTTCACTATTCTATGTTTCCTACGGAAAATGGTACAATTGAGATCATACGATACATCATAATAACTCCAGATGCTGCAATCTAGCACTGGTCTCAGCAAATGGCTGATGCACTATTCCTTGTTCTGCTAATCCTCCACATAGGGGCGATAGTAGCTTGGATGGGAGGCGCTGCACTCTTCGTCTCCGTCATCATCCCCTCACTCTCAAAAATGTCTCCTGCCTCCAGAGCCGAATTCATCCAGTCCGCGCTCCCTAGATACCTCAGATTCATCACCGGAAGCTCAATACTGGCAATAACTGCAGGGCTCATCTTGTATGGGTACATTACCCCTAGCGGCCCCGGGGCTATCTACATTCAGGCGGGCGCAGTACTGGGCCTCGTGGTCCTCCTAATCGCCTTAGGAATACTGGTCCCGTCAGGCCGGAAACTCGTTTCACTAGTAAAACAAACTCCCGGATCGCAAGCAGGAACGACCCCTCAGGATCCGACAATGACGCAAATGGCTAGACTGCAGAGGAGGATGGGACTAGCGGGACGATTGGGAATTGCCCTGCTCGGAATTGCCCTTATCCTGATGATAATCGGAGCCAGCTAGACCGGCTCCCAGGCCCTAGAACGCCCAGGTCGTGCTTCACACCCACTCCGCTCTTTCCCCTTGGGGGAAAGAATGGTTCTAGGAACGTTATCCATAACGCTAAATAAGCGGACACCCTAATTGAAACTCATCTCTGGTGTGAACGGGGATGGGTGGTCATCTTTACTGGCATAAGCCCGCTCCCGAGACCCTCATCAAAGGCTAAGCACCAGAATCAGACTCTATCATTAACAACAAAGCTAGGATACCGACCGAACAAGACACTGCGAACCCGTCAACGCCGCCGCCTGATAATCGCGAAATTTGGCGGATCCAGCCTATCGAGCGGGAAAAAAATCAATCTGGCAGCAGAATCGGTCGCAAGGGAATACTCGAAAGGAACCCGGCTGGTTGTAGTGGTCAGCGCAGTCGGAAGAACCACGGACGAGCTTCTCGAACTCACGAACCATGGTGCTGGAATAGTGGAAACAGATAGAGACGATATTCTCGCGATGGGCGAGAGAACCAGCGCAAGGATTTTCGCAGCGTCCCTGAAAGCACGCGGGATACAAGCCCGACAGTTTGACCCCTCAGACCGAGACTGGCCAATCATAACCGACCGTGACTTCTCAAATGCGAACCCGTTGAGAAACGCAAGCATTCAACGAATACGAAAACATGTGAAACCCCTCGTCGAAGACGGAATTATCCCGGTCATCGGTGGCTTCATAGGCCGAACCCGAGACGGAAGGATCACAACACTGGGACGCGGAGGAAGCGACACTACTGCCCTTCTGCTCGCCACTGCACTGGAAGCAGACGAAGTCGTCCTGGCAACTAGCGCCCGAGGAATCCTCACCGGAGACCCCGACCTGATCAGTGAGGCGCAGGTTCTCAAAGCCATCGACATGAAGACGTTGATTGGAATCGCCGATAGCGGAACAAAATTCATCCATCGAAAAGCGCTACGATACAAAGACCCCGCGATCAACATCCGGGTCATACCCAGCGCAGGAGGAAGACTCGACGCACAGGGAACGCAGATCACAGGCGGACCACTACCGGAACTGGAAGTGAAAATCCACAATCCAGACCCAGTCGCCTCCATCACTCTAGTAGGAAGAAACCTCCCCCATAACCCAGAACTCATGCGGAAAGTCACAGAGATCATTAGAACGAATCTGGTCGCCATTTCGCAAGACAGCGATAGTGCGATACTCTACCTTAGCCAGACACCAAGCTTACAACGACAAGTATCCAGACTCCACGATGTCGTCGCTAAGGATCCTCACGGTCTCGCGCTTGCAGCTAGGATTGGAATGACTCTCATCACAGTCAAAGGAGTCGGCTTGGAGGAAACGCCGGGACTGGTTGCGAAAATCAGCGATGCCCTTCAATCGAATAGCATCAACATATTCGGCATCCTCACTATAACGTCCTCTGTCCTAGTTCTAGTGGATTGGAAGGTCAGGAAACAGGCGGGTATGTTGATCAGAAGCTCTCTGGAGAACAACTAGAATGGTGAACAAGAGAAAGGTGGCTGTCCTCGGGGCGACCGGAATGATGGGCCAGAAATTCGTCCAGCTACTTGCTCACCACCCATGGTTCGAAGTAAGCGCGGTCGCGGCATCAGACAAGAGTGTGGGTAAAGAATACGCATCCTCGATCGGATCAAGAAAAGAAGCAAATTTACCCAATTCTGTAGCGGAACTCGTAGTTACAGAACCGAAGCCGCAGGCCCTAGACGACCCCGACATAGCCTTCTCAGCCCTGCCTGCTGAGGTCGCAGGTCCAGTAGAGGAGGATTTCGCCAAAGCTGGGATGCCAGTATTCTCCAACGCGTCATCGCATAGAATGGACCCGTTCGTCCCGCTCCTAAACCCGGAAGTAAACCCTGAGCATGCTGAGATGGTTGAAGAACAGAAGAGACGGATGAAGACAGATGGTTTCATCGTCGCTAACCCCAATTGCACGACCGCCATTCTGACGCTCTCTCTCAAACCCCTCCAAGACAAGTTCGGGATCGAAACCGTTGTCGTGTCATCGATGCAAGCGGTGTCCGGCGCAGGCTACCCTGGGGTTGCATCGCTGGACATCATGCAGAATGTCATCCCCTTCATCCGAAACGAAGAGGAAAAAGTCGAGCATGAAACCAACAAGATACTCGGGACACTGTCGAAACCCGCAGGGATCACTGTCTCTGCGAGCTGCAATAGGGTCCCAACTCTCCACGGACACATGGAAGCCGTCTTCGCCAAAACGCGATCATCAGCAACACCCAACGAGATCATAAGAACGATGAGAGAGTTCAAGGGAACTCCCCAACAGCTCAAACTCCCCTCAGCACCCGAACACCCGATTATCGTCCGGGACGAAGAGGATCGTCCCCAGACAAGACTCGACGTCGATGAGGGAAACGGAATGACAGTAACGGTAGGCCGTGTAAGGCGAGACCCGGCATTGAACGGTGTCAAGTACATGGCCCTGGGCCACAACCTGATTCGCGGTGGAGCGGGATGCTCTATCCTCAACGCGGAACTCCTCCTCGCAAAGAAGCTCATCAAGTGATCCAAGAAAAATGGAAACTGGAAAAACCCGCAGACTCAGACGAATATTCCAAAAGGACGGTAAGACCGTCATCATACCGATGGACCATGGAGTATCCGTCGGACCAATCGAAGGACTCACGGATATGGAAACGACGATAGACAACATAGCCAAGGGGGGAGCGGACGCCGTCCTCGTCCATGCCGGCATAGCTAAGACAGTTGACAACCAAGGAATGGGCCTCATACTCCACCTCTCCGGCGCCACACGACTAACCCGCGAGCCGAACTGGAAAACGCAACTATCAACTGTCAAACTAGCCGTCCGTCTGGGCGCGGACGCGGTATCTGTGCACATCAACGTGGGATCCGAGCACGAGCAAGACATGCTCGACCAGTTCTCACGAATACTCGACGAAAGCGACGACG
>VBAX01000093.1 GCA_005883075.1 Candidatus Bathyarchaeota archaeon
GATCAGGCCACGTCTTCGCCGAGAGCTCCTTAGACGTGTATTTCGGGACTTCTAACGTCAATGTCTCGCTCAAGTCTCAATTTCCTAGCATATCGTGTCTTGATAATTCAACATTCGTCGATCCATGGCAATAGGTAAAGTGGGCATGGATAACCGAGTTTTCACTATCCTTATTTTTGGGGGACGCTATCTAGGTCGGATCGTGGATCCTGTTCGGGTTCGCTTCTTGGTTGGCGGGCTCTTCCTAGTGGGACTCGCCTTGTTCAATTTCGTCACATACACTAACACCAGTTCCACGCAATCTACATTCAACATCCTCTCGGGACAGTATGAGTATCTAACAACCGCACGTAATCCCGGCGATTCGATCAGCGGCGCATTTCAAGAAGGCTCAGGGAGTCCAGTCAGCTTCTACATTCTAAGCAGTGCCCAGTTTGCCTCATTCCAGACTGGAGCCTCCCTCAATAGCATGTATTCCATTCAGGACGTTGCATCGAGCGCCATTTCTTTCGCCTTCACCGTGCAGGATACCTATTACATCGTGTTCCGTCATGGAAGCGGCCTCTTCAACAGCACAGAGACGGTCGACTTCCAACGCACCTACATAACCCACGACAACTTCCGGTTAGGACTTGGACTCTTCTTCCTCGCCTTCGCAGCAGTCGAGCTTGTGGTTGCGTTTCGCCCTAGAAAGGCCCCTTCGGTAATCCCTCCACCTCCCCCAGTCTCATTTTACCTACAGGGACAACCCACACCGACGCCCGCCGTGCAAACAGTAACAAAAAGGTGCAGCCTTTGCGGTCAAGTTGTCGGAGAACAACTGAGCTTCTGCCCCACGTGCGGAAATAAGCTGAAGGATCAGTTACCGCATCAGGAGTCAACCTGAAGGTCGTCGACTAATCTTCTGAGTTTCGCGTTTTTCCTTTCGGAATTGTTATTGGAAGTGTGTCGTCTACCCCATGTCTCATCAGCGTGCAGTCAAAG
>VBAX01000094.1 GCA_005883075.1 Candidatus Bathyarchaeota archaeon
CGTTTGAGGTAACATTCCTATAGGCAACGAAGACCTGCCCGGTGGTGCTGATCCTCATCGATAGCCCATACCATTCCTGGCCCGGCGTCGTCGCTTTCACAACCGTTTCAGCCTGCCAGTTGATAGTACCGTCCGCGTGCAGCGCTCCTAAACGGAACATCAACGCCCCGCCGAGATTTCCACTGTTCCCATCGTATCGAGCATAGAAAACATGCGTCCCATTCGTAGCCAATGACGGTCTCGATCCGGTAACTACTCCAACGTTGGTACTGACCCAGTCCACCCCATTCGGGCTCGTCGCATAGTAGAGGCAGTTGGTCGTTGTCCCGGAGCAATTGCCATAGTTGATGTAGAAGATCCAGTGTCTACCCTCCGCGTAGAACCCGCTACCATCCCACGGGTACAGAAACGGCTGGGAACGCACGTTGGGCATGGAAACCAGGACGAACGATGAAAATTTCCTGTAGGCTATCATCGTCCCCCACTCCCCAGCGCTTATCGCCCCGTATCCTCCCGCGTTTGGCGTGTCAGTCCACGTGGCAGCAGGCCAGAACAGCCAGCCCAGCCTAGGATTGTTACCATCTTCGTAGCGGACCATGTCTTGGATGTATCGGAGGCTGACAGTAGAGTATCCGGCAGCACCAGGGACAACGTATGGGCATACTATGCTGCAGAAGGCGCCGCCCTCGGTGTTGAGCACAGGCCATCCGAGCCCCGGTGTGGAACCCGAGGATTGGCTTGCGATCTCGGTCAGCATCGTCAAGTGATCTGTTTGAGCTATGTTGTCTGCTGTCGCATTGCTCCAGTAGCTATCCCAGACAGCGTTCTTGTTTGTGTCAGTGAATCTGATCTTCGGGTCAGTCCTCAACAGAGCCCCAATCGGAGGAACGGTTCCAGCGGCTGGAGTGTCCCCTGTCTCGTACACGCCGTTTGAATTGTTGTCATAGACTACCGATTTGCCGGGGGCCCATGTCTCAACCGGGTCATTGGTAGCATTGACAAATTTGATCTTGGGGTCGGTCGCCAGGACTGTCGCGTCTGGTATATCGCCCACGATCGCTGTATCCGCGGAATCGAAGAGCCCGTTAGAATCGTTGTCGTATGCTAGGTGTTCTACATAACTGGGATAGTAGAGATAGGTGTGAAGGCTCTCAAACACTCTGCCCAGAGTATCGTTCACAACGGGGTAGTCTAGGTACCAGAGGCTACGGGGGTTATGACAGAAGTAGCTGCAAGTATTCTGGACGACTATCCAGTGGGTGTCCCCGACCGTTCTGTCCTGGTTGATCCATTTCTGGAAGGCGATGCTTGAACTACTCGTCCAGGCAGCGTCTGTTGCTCCCGTTCCAGTCATGTTTGGTTCGTTGAGAGGTTCCCAGATGATTTTGTCGTAGCTGTTCTGGAATTGTCCCACGATCCCTGTCGGTCCGCTGAAGGGGTTGGGCCCGAACCAGAAGTTCAGCCAGCACGAAGTACTATCGTTTGTCTGAAATTCATTGTGCCCGTGGTAGTCTACTGTAAGCCAGAAGTCGTAGAACTGGGCAATATTGACCGCTCGTGCTAACTGGGATGAGTTGTAAGTGCCCATGAAATTGTTGGCGCGCTGTGCACAGTATGGCGCAAAGGACCCTCTTACGGTGTTGTATCCTAGCTGCGCTTCTCTTATCACGACTTGTTCAAAGCCGCTCTGCCTCTCGCCTGCGAAGACGAGAGATGGTGGCGCTGAAAGGTTCTGGTCCGTGTCCGCCAGCCTCACGCCACCCCAACCCCCCAGAACAGGGGCGGGCGATGAAGCGTGGACTTTGTAAGGCGCCGGAACCACGAGGAGTGTTGAGAGTGCGAGCGAGACGAGGACGACTACTGCGCGGATGCTCTTGTACCGTCTCTCCGCTGGTCCTCTGCCCAACAGCTACCACACACCCTCAAGTGTATCACGATAACTCCGTTGATGCGCGGTTATATTCGGCCCGTTTACAATGCGGCACAAACAAACTCAGTTGAACCTAGCAATTGCCAAAAAATTCAACCTTCCTTGCGCTTCGTCATTGTGTCCCTAGCACTGCCTCCATGCAAGGAAAAAGGGAGTCGACGAAAATTTGGTGGGCCCGCCCGGATTCGAACCGGGGACCGTCAGGTCTCCCGAACTCGAGGCTATGAGCCTGCCGCTCTCTCAGTTCTTCAACCTGAAGAAAACCTAGCTGAGCTACGGGCCCTCCAAGAAAGCCGCTCGCTCAACTCGAATTCTTAATGTTTTAGAAGCGTGTAATTGGACATACTCCTCTTGGTCGCTAGGAACACCATCCTCATAGCGGGTGCAACGCCGCGCCAGCTAGAAGTTCGAACTGAGGACTAGAGAGGAAGGGCCAGAAGTTGCCCACGGACTGCCATCTTGAGGTCTAACATGTGATTGGGAATCAGAGGTCATGAAAATCCGAAGGGCGTATCCAACCGTCCCACTGAGGAAAAGGACGACTCCAACCATCCTGATTTCCATACCTTTGAAGTAAAGAAATGGTAAGGGGTTGATCCACCAAAGCGACTGGATGCAACTCACGGGCCCTCCATCGGGGCGTATCCCGCAAGAAACGACTCTATTTCCTTCCAAATAGTGTACGGTGCAGACAACGCCGGAGAGATTGGCTATACAAGTAGTCACGGGCTCTACAGGCAGCCAAAAAGATTCGTCAATCAGCACCAGCCCTAGAACCGCCAAAGCTAGGAGAACCCAGGTCGATCTGACGACTCGCAAAATCTTCCCACTTCCATACGATGCGGAAGTCCCTTAAACCGATGTGCTCTGAGGCCTTTGGTTGTTCTCTCTTTGATCGTCCCGTAGCTCATCTTTTAATAAACGGGTCTTGTCGCGTTGTCGGTTGCCGCCGGCTAAGACGCGGGCCGCCGTTCCCTCAGAGGTTTGGGGGCGCGAGCTCAGTGGTAGAGCAGCGGACTCGGCTCGTGGCTGAGGCTGAAGCTGTTAAGGTGGAAGGTCCACTGTAGCAACCCGTTGGTCACAGGTTCGAACCCTGTCGGCGGCGCCACAACTCGAAGAAATCCTAAGGAAATTTTTCTTAGGCAATTGAATAGAGGTGGCTTCTGGTTCTCTTCCAATACAGGCCGAGAGCAATGGTCACGACGGCAACACCCAGACTCGTTGTCATCTCATAGAAGAAGGTTGGATCGAGTCCGACAATCGTCCGCTTCTCCAGAATGGTTATCGTCGCCGAGGAGGTGGCATTGATTCCGGTGCTGTCGGTCACCGTTAGCCGCACCGTGTAGGAGCCTGCCTTGGAGTATGAGTGAGCGACAGTTGCCTCAAAGCTTGGCGGGGAATTGTCGCCGAAATTCCATGACCAGCTCACATAGGGTAGAGTCCCGCCTGTGGCGCCTCCAGAGAATGTTACTTTCTGTCCTGAAGCAGGCTCGGTAGGAAAGAATGCGAAATTGGCCGTGATCGACGGGTTGACCGTCAACGGCTCGCAAGGGCTATCAACGCCACTGTTGTTTGCGTCGCCGCTGTAGACAGCATTCCAGCTGAAAGAACCTGCTGTGCTGAACGTCTGAGATGCAGAGTCAGGAACAACACTGTTCGTTACGGTGACAGGGCTATCGACGATTGTGCCAGTCCCGGAACATGCCGAACCTGTGAAAAAGCGGTAGGTCACGGTTCCCGTGTAAACGCCACTACCTCCTGAGATGATGGCGGTATCGTGGACAGCGGTCCCAGCCGTTATTGAGGCGACATGGTTGTCGGCTGAGTCTTCTATGGTGGCGGCGAGTGACGCGGATAAGCGCCAAGCTGTGAACGGATGAAGCTCCCAGCCACTCCAGGCGTCGCAACCTCCGTGGGGTCCCAGTAGATGAAACCTTGAACGTCTATGCTCGCGGAGCCTCCTGAACTCCCGCTTGCCACATACTGGGGAAGAGTGCTATTGTTGCAGTACGAGCTTCCGGGTCCGCACCAGCCTTTCGCCATCCAGTCCATGTCGATCTCAAAGTGGATCCGGTGGCTACAAGCAGTGTGGATAACGCCACCGCAATTTCCGTGGATGCCGAATGTCTGCATGTTACCGCTTGAATCGCAGAGCGGAGTATCAAAGCTGCCGCCACCGTTGATTCCGTTGAAAACGGACGCGCAGTCCTCGGTCGTATAGTCCCAGACTACAGGATAGACGCCGCGGATCTCGACGAAGACGCCGACAACCTGTCCAGAATCATTCGTGATAGTGCAGGGCGGGTTGAGCATCCTCTTGTTGAGGATTCCTCCGAAGGTCTGAGTTACAAGGGGTTTTCCGATCTCGGCGGGGGACGGATGCCTCACCCCTCCGCTAACCACTGTGTCGCCTACGTCGACGACGCCATCGTTGTTTTCGTCAAAAACCACTGTCTCACCAAAGTTTTGTTCCCCCGCATCCCAACTGCCATTGGTAGTGTTGTAGTAAGCAGCCGTTGACCCATCGATATACTTGAGCCTGGGCTCGGTCTTCAACGGTTTCGCAACTAGTGATCCTGAAACCAGGCTGGTAGGCGAAGTAGATAGGTTGCGATCCGCACTGCCTGAAGTCACAGTCGAGTAGAACTGGTCGTTTTTTCCCGGTGTCACATCCGCGGTTCCGTTGTTGTCTAAGTCGTACACGACGGGCTCGCCCGGCTCGAAAGAGTCGTTACCGTTCTGGTCGAAATATTTCAGATTGTAGGTGGCATACCGGCTCCCTGCTAGGAGTCCTCCGTTGAAAGAGTTCAGGTTGGTTCCCATTATGTTCTCGAAAGTAGTGACCACTGGAACACAGTTCACATTGGGATTCCATGAGACTCCGGTTGCAGCCGGCGGTGTTTCCGCGTTGCTTTGCTGAGTATGGGCGAGTGAGACGACACCGACGAGTAAGAGGGCGAACAAGCACCATCGTGTCCGGGTAACTCTTGCCAATCACTATCCCCTCTATCGGAGTTGCTCAGGGGATTGGATGTGGAGGACCAAGTCATCGGCCAGCCCAATGACGAGAGCGGTTAGGAGCGCCAAGCAGATTGATAGGCTGACAGCAACATGTCTCAAATTCTGCTCCATGCGACTCGTCCGAGGAGCCATGCATAAACGTTCTTGAAGGTCTCAACTACCGAAATAAATCCAAACACTTTCTAAAAATGAGAGGGCTTCTTCCCGAGACACGGCTTGAAAGATTCCATAAATCCTGCCGCCGTAGGAACCTAGGGACAGTCCATGCATGCAAATATATATCAAAAGATAGAACTTGGACCATTACTTCATCAACACTTATAATTCGCCGACAGACATCGAAAACAAGAAGCTCCATTGACCGATGGAACAAAGCACCTCAGTAGAGAGTCTGAACGACTGTCGCAGTCCTGGCGATCAGAACGCTGGAATGGAATCCGTCGACCATACTCGGCCGAGGACGTCTGTAAGCTTCGTGGGACGGTTCATCCAGAGTGGGCGCGGAAAAGTTTGAGCGTCTCCTGAGGGACGAAGCGTACATTCCTACGCTCGGTGCACTCACCGGAGCCCAGGCTCTGCAGATGGTACAGGCGGGTCTCAAGGCAATTTACATGAGCGGTTGGCAGGTAGCAGCCGACGCTAACCTCTCGGGTCAGACCTATCCTGATCAGAGCCTGTATCCGGCCAACAGCGTCCCGCATCTGGTAAAGAGGATCAACCAGGCTTTCCAGCGGGCCGACCAGATACAGTTCATGAACGGCCACGGAAAAATCGACTGGTTCGTTCCGATAATTG
>VBAX01000095.1 GCA_005883075.1 Candidatus Bathyarchaeota archaeon
GGGAGGCAGCGACCCCTTCATAGTTCTTGAAGACGCGGACATCGAGGCAGCCTCAACAGGCGCAGTTGCAGGCCGTTTCATCAACAATGGCCAGAGCTGTATCGCCACCAAAAGGATCTTCGTGGTCAAGCAAGTCATAGACAAGTTCTTGGAAAAATTTGTGAAAAAGACTAGATCATTGAAAGTCGGGGATCCTCTGAGCCCGGAGACAGACATCGGACCAATGGTAAGGCAAGAAGCAGTCAAGAATTTGGATGCGCAGGTCAAAGACGCCCTGAAACGGGGTGCTAATCTGGAACATGGGGGCGAGAGACTAAGGCGCAAAGGTTCCTTCTATGCTCCCACCATTCTCACAAACGTAACACCAGAAATGAGAATCATGAAGGAAGAGACATTCGGACCGGCTGCACCTGTTATTGTCGTCAAAGACGAAAATGAAGCGATAAGACTTGCCAACCGCAGCGAGTTCGGGCTTGGAGCAACTGTTTGGGGAATTGACACGAGGAGGGCAGAGAAGGTAGCGAGAGAAGTCTCCGCTGGACTTGTAACAGTCAACAATGTTGTCGTCTCAGATCCCCGAATGCCATTCGGCGGAGTTCGACACAGCGGAATCGGTCGCGAACTCTCAAGATACGGAATGCTAGAATTCACCAACATAAAATCGGTCCGTGTATACGAAAAATCGCCGCTAGCTCACGCTCACGTGGAATGATAGCCAACTAGGGACGCTTCTTGGGAGGCAGAACCACTCTTCTCTACTCCGAAAGGTTTCTGGACTACAACCTCGGACCCTCGCACCCTCTCCGTCCAATAAGAGTCAAGCTAACCCATGACTTGATCCAGTCGAAAGGATTACTCAGCGAGGACGAGATCAGGATTACCGTGCCACGAGTCGCGTCTGAAGAAGAAATTCTTCTCTTTCACGAGAAAGAGTATGTTCGGTTGGTTCAGAAGTATAGCGAGAGAGGCTCGGGGCTCTTGGACGCGGGCGATACTCCCGCTTTCAAAGGATGCTTCGAAGCCACCAGTCTAGTCGTGGGTGCTTCCCTCGAGGCCTGTGATAACATAATGCAGGGAAAATTTACTCACGCCTTCAACCCTTCTGGGGGATTGCACCACGCACATCCTGAACGCGCTTCAGGGTTCTGCATATTCAATGATCCCGCAATCAGTGTGAATTACCTGAAGACGAAATACAAGATCAGGCGACTAGTCTACATAGATATCGATGCGCATCATGGCGATGGTGTCATGTACGGGTATTACGGCGACCCATCGCTATTGGATATTGATTTCCACGAGAACGGCAAATACATCTTTCCGGGAACTGGGTTCCCCGATGAGATCGGAGAGAACGAGGCGAAGGGCCTCAAGCTAAACATTCCACTACTCCCTGGCACAGGGGATGAGGCCTATCTGATGGCGTTTCACAAACTTGTTCCAGATATTGTAAGAAGATTCCAACCCGAGATGATTCTCGTCCAGTGTGGTGCAGATGGCCACGCGGATGATCGTCTCGCCCATCTTCGGTTGACTACAAACGTGTACAGAGAGGTTGTTTCCGAGATGCACTCCCTCGCGCATGAGCTTTGCGAAGGCCGCCTTTTGCTGTTCGGCGGAGGAGGATACACTCTTGCCAACGTCCCGAGGGTCTGGACCACTGCCTTCGCGGCTCTCTCAGGGAAAAAACTGGACAATCAGATTCCCGAACACTGGTCAAGAGGGTTTCGCGAGCTTACAGGTGAGGATCCTCCGAACGTCCTTCAGGATAAGCCTACGAGCGACGATTCGAAAACGATCGGCGAAGTGGATAGTGTGTTGGATGAGCTGACGTCCTACCTCACCAATTGACTGCATGAGAGTGCAACGTTTATCTTTCAACGCATTCAGCCTTCTCGAGGAGCCATAGTTGGGTAGCAAAGGAACCACATCACTGGGAAAGGCTGGCGGAAAGGGGACTCACATTAGATGCCGAAGATGTGGCCGACACGCCTACCATGTGCGGAAGAAACGTTGCGCAGCCTGCGGCTTCGGAGAGATTGCAAAGCTTCGACGCTACTCTTGGCAAAACAAGAAGATCAATCGGACAAGAATAGTCTAGCAACGGCGGTTTTCCCTAGCATATCTTCGGGCTTACTTTAGGATGGAACTTGGCCTATGGTCAAAGTTGGATGTCCGCGTTGCAACCGCCCAATGCATTGGAATGGCAGATTGAAAATATTCATCTGCGATACGGATGGATTCATTCTAGGTCCTAACGACCCTTATGTAAAACGTTTGGAATACGAGAGTAACCCAAGTTCCCAAGCACCATCTGGTCATTAGGGAGCGAACTTGGTCATTGTGTAAGAGTGGGCTCGGCAGGATTCGAACCTGCGACCTTCGCCGTGTCAGGGCGACGTCCTAACCAGGCTTCGCCGACGCTTTAACGGCGTCTTAGACGACGAGCCCCGAGAGGCTTGGCCGAATGCCGATAGCGTATCAAGCTTTTCCCACAACCGTATTCGAGCGAGTTATCGAGAATAGCGATACAGCTTATACCAGTTCCATGGAAAGCACGCTGTTTCATGAAGAAAAAAATTCAGCGCTCGGTACTTGCAATCTCCATAATGGCACTAGTGCTCGCCGCTGTGAGCTTACCTGTCCACGCCCAGCCGACTGTTAACACGCGCACCGATAAGTCAGCCTATGCACCCGGCGACTCGGGGACTTTAACAATCTCTATAATCAATACAATTGGAAGTCCGCTGCTGATTCGCAACATCACGATATACTATCCATGGGCTGGTTACGATACCAACGGAAAATGGTTCACCGCTAATTACACCTACCCTGTCTCTCCACCCGTGGCCTTAGCCATCAAGGGAACCAACAACTACTCGTACACTACACCCAGCTTCAACATTCCATCCTGGTGGGGAGGTAGCAGCACACAGCAGTTTCCGTGCCCGCGCAGCACGAGCACAAAGTTCGGTTTGTACTCCGCATGCATTCTTCTCGGATCGAACTCTACGAGGAGTTATGACGGGTTCCATTTCGGTGTGCCCATGGCACAAGCGTTTTACAATCCGTCAACTCTGTCCGCTATTCAAGAGTGGGTACCTGTTGCCACTCTTATCGTTCTCGTGATCGCAACTGCAATCCTAGCCATGGTCATGCTCAGACTCGGCAATCTTTCAAAGAAATCGTAGACCCCAACGCTTCTCTTTTCTCTCCATCTTCTTTCTCTCTTTTCATGCCCTAGAGGATGCTTTGTTGGATCTCGGCGTCGGAAGGCATTTTACCGAAGAGCTTGTGGGCTCCCTGCTGGGCCCGTAGCTCAGTACGGACAGTAGCGTCGGCCCTCTATCATTTGGTGGAGAGCCGAAGGTCGCGGGTTCAAATCCCGCCGGGCCCGCCAGAGACTACCCCTGACCATTCTCCTTTTTCCTGCCTACAATCAGATGCTCGATAGCCCTCAACTGTGGATGAAACCGATGGGGCAATGCGTCCTTCAAGATTGCAAAGTCAGACGCCCTGAAGATCCTAAAGGCCCGGCTCATGGAGAGAAAGGCTGCCGCGAATACCATCACGAGAATCGGCAACCTTAGCAGCGGGCTAAGGTGACCGATACGGGGTATGTTGACCAAAATCAAAAGATAGTCGGCGATTGCAAGCGGAGCCCCAACACCGACTGCTAACATGATCGCTGTGGGGAGCGCATTTCCCAAATGTGTCTTCGCGGAAGACTCCATGCTCCGACGGGCCAAGAGGACTGTTCCCGCTCCGAGAATAATTCTCCCTGCGGCCGCTCCGAGAGTTCCCAATAGGCTAACGGTCAAAGCTACTGTCACCAGACCAATCACGGTAGACGTCAGTGTTACTATGAGTACTTGCCGGGCTCGGCCCACAGCTTGAAGAGACGTCGTCAAGATGGCCGCTTGAGCTGTGAAAATTGTTGCGAGCGCTAGGATCGCAAAGATGTCGGCTTGAGCTACGTACGGCGGCTTGAACACTAGTCCTATCACGGTTGGTGCGACTGCCGCTAGGGCGGCGCCGAATGGGAGAACTGCAAGGTTTGTGAGTCTGAATGCGATTGCTAACCGTTCGGAAATGGCCTGGGCCCCGTTGTTCGCGTGACTCGCGGAGAGAGCAGGATACAAAGCCTGGGTGACGGGAATCCAGAGAACAGATAGTGCGCTTACGCTGGAAACGAGTA
>VBAX01000027.1 GCA_005883075.1 Candidatus Bathyarchaeota archaeon
GAGAGAATATCGTAAAGTGCTCTGCAGGAAAACTCGCACAGTAGATTTGGTGCTCGACCGTTGAGGAACACCACGGCCGGGTCCGTCCCTCGCTGCGCAAGATCCGTCGTGCGCTCGACGGTCGCGACAGCGATTTTCTTGACTTCTTCCAGTTTCTCTTCTTCAATCCTGAAATGAAGCGAGAGGGCACCGTTTCCTCGCGTTTTCCAAGGAATGTTAGGGTTGAGCCTGACCAGCCAAGGAAAGTCAAGGGGTTTGAATCCTTTGGATACTATTTCTTGGAAAAGAAGCGCGGCCGTGTACGTGGTGCAACCAGCAAGTCTTGAATCGGTGTCATCGACTCCGATGTGAAATTCAGTTATCACTGGGGCAGAATCTCCTCGAGAGGATTATAATGATGGGTTTTGAAAGCGACTAGTTCTCGATAACGATCATCGTGAGGGTGGACTTTACCTTGTTGAGATGGCGGACCTTCCAGGTAATGATCTCTTTTAGCTTGTCCATGCTGTCGGCGGCGACCTTTGCCACAATGTCGTATACCCCGTAGACCATGTAAGCCTCTTTGACCTGCGGAACCGACTTTAACCGACTTAAGTTCCTTTACAACTTGGTCTTCAGAGCCGATCTCTGCGTTTATCAGAACGAAAGCCATAGGCATTTTTTGAAACAGCCAAAATTGTGGTCTGAGCTGTTTAGTTTTAAGCTTTCGGCCGAATCGTGCGGCACTAATGCTGAGTAGTACCGGGCGTTACTAGTGTTGGTTTCAGAATTGATATGCCCAGTTCTGATGTACAGCCGGAAGATTGAAAGTCGATGAGTAGCACGACGCCGTCAAGCATCGATCTAGCCGCTCTCATAGTCAGCTTGGGAGTGCTCATAGTGGCGTCGCTTAGCGATCTGAAGACTCGAGAAGTCTCCAATAGATTCTGGATTATCTATGCTCCGATAGCAACCGCCCTATTCATAGGTCGAATCGTCTTTGCCCCAGATACGGCCGCGATTCTCCTAATCTCCTCGGCCGCAACCATTGTAGTCGCGTTCCTTCTCTTCCAGTTCGGAGCGATGGGCGGAGCCGACAGCAAAGCGCTGATGTGCATTGCTCTAGCTCTCCCGGTCGCCCCAGCGTTTCTATCGCCTCTCTGGCAAGCTCCACTAATCTTCTATCCCTTCCCGATCGCGATCCTCGTCAACTCATTCCTCCTATCCATCAGTATGATGTTCATTCTTCTCGGGAAGAACATCCTCTCGAGGTCTTCCGCTCGCAAGGGTCTCTTTCAGGGGTTCGAGAAAGAGTCGATATTGAGAAAGGCTCTGGTTCTTCTCACATCGTACAAGACCAGTTTCAATGTGCTGCAATCAAGCACACATCTCTATCCTGCGGAGCAAGTGTCTGTTGTCGATTCTCGGCCCGTGCGACAGCTGCACCTCGTTTCTTCGGTAGATGAGGAACGAGACAAACTTGTGGCCGGACTTCAAGGATACAAGGATCAGGGGCTTTTCTCCGACGGTGTCTGGGTAACCCCAGGCCTTCCTCATCTGGTATTCATGACCGCGAGTCTGGTCTTGACCGTTGTGATTGGTGACTTGTTGATGTGGCTCTTCTTCAGAGCCGTGGGGGTTTCATAATGACATCGTCGATTTTAAATCCCGCAGTAAGCGACAACGACAGAAGCCTAGGAGTGAAAGTGTTGGCGGCAGACGAATTCAGCGTACAGTCCTTGATGAAACTTGGATTGACAGAGTACGAGGCCCGGATCTACGTCGTATTGACGAAGATGGGGCCTAGAAACGCCAGCGAGATCAGCTTCCTTGGCAAGGTTCCGAGGCCAAAGACTTACGGTGCTATTCGTGGACTAGAGAGCAAAGGACTGTTGCGTATAGTTCCAGGCAAACCAGAGCGATACATGGCTGTCTCGCCAAACGATGTACTCATCCCTCTAGTTGAGAAACTGAACAAGGAAACAACAGAATGCGTCCAGGTCGTCGAGAACCTGGCCATGGCGTTCGAATCCTCAAGGTACGTCTACACGGAGAAACCCTACGAGAGATACGATCTCTGGAGTGTCAGGGGCAGGGACAAGGTGTACAAGCGCGTCCAGGATATGATCGGCGAAGCCAAGGTCAACGTCTTCTTCACCACCACGGCAAACGGGCTAGTTCGGATCTACAAGGCCCATTCAGAGGTGTTAGAGAAGGCCGCGGAGAGAGGAGCCAAGGTCAGAGTTGCAGCGCCGATAAACCAGATCAACCAGAGCGTCGCGCGAGAACTAGGAGAGGTCATAGAGGTAAGAAACTCATCTGGCCCGATGGTGAAATTCCTCACTGCAGATTCTGCTGAGATTATCTTCACAGAGGACATTCCCGATGATACCAACGTCGCGACGGGTCAGGACGTAGCAACCTGGACGAACGACCCGTTACTTGTGAAAGCACATGAGAAAATGTTTGACCAGCTCTGGCCATCGACACCTCAACAGAAGGAAGTAGTGAAGACCAAGGCCCGCTAGGTATCATTCGAAGTCACGACACACTTTCATCTAAGACGGATTTTCGGCGGCTAACTGCCGGGGATATCCGGTTCTCTCCCCGGATTGATACACGCGAGTCTCCATGTAACTGTTCGACAATTTTCGAAGTTACATGATGCCTATGTTCGGTGCGGCCTTGGGTGTAGTCAGTGGCTTGTGGGCGATATCCACACCACGACCCCAGAGCTAAGAGAGCAAAATGAGTCGATTGAACAGATCGAAGGATACCTTACGCGACCGAATTCTGCACGTGCTCTCCGGCGCTCCAATACCAATGGACGTCGAGAATGTACGGATCAAGTCAGGGCTAAAGAACTGGGAAAGCACCAAGGCACTGCTCCTCGAGCTCGTAGTGGAGGGCCTCATCAGC
>VBAX01000028.1 GCA_005883075.1 Candidatus Bathyarchaeota archaeon
TGAAAATTACGGTTTCAACTCGGTCTACAACGTCACATTGGACCTTAGGAATACAGGGAGCTCTTCCATCACTCTAAACAGCTACTACGTCAAGGATTCCAGCGGTAACCAATGGTCCAGACTAACTTGGCAGACCGACACAGGAGGTCAGCACCCAGCGGCAATCGCTCCCAACGCGCTAGGAATTGTCTATGTCTCGATCGGGTCCGGTGCTTCAGGCTTAGGAGGTCAATGCGGCAGCAGTTGCACACCGACAGGAAGCTTTACACAATTCAGTACTGGCTTCTCCTACACCGTCCTCATTGTGACTTCACGGAACAACCAGTTCAGCTTCACGGTTACTAAGTAGACAGGTGTTATCAAAATGAACCCATTTCGCAGATACTTGAAGAACAAGAAAGGCATCAATACCATACTCGCATCACTACTCATGGTCGTCATCGTCGTCGTAGCATCCGTCATGGTCTACGCATGGTCCACCGGCCTACTCGGCACCCTACTCGTACAACCAAACGTTGGAAAAGAGGCACTCACCATGGATACATTCGCTTTTCCAAACAACAACAACGTCACACTCACCCTAAGAAACGCGGGCACCGTCGCTGTGACCTTCTCGTCATATTACGTGAAGAATGCTACAGGTACCACATACACCCAAGCAGGATGGACCTGGGGCCCAACGATCCAACCTAATGCTCCAGGACTCGCCAACATTGGAATCACCGCGGGGTGTGCAGGATGCGGCTCATTTTCGACCAGTTCATTCACATTCGTGAGCGGCAATAGCTACACAGTGACGCTTGTGACTTCGAGAAACAACCAGTTCAACTTCAACGTAATACGGTGAGCACAACTTTGCGGGCGAGTCGATATGCCTTGTTTGAACCTCCCGGTTTTTTGAAAACCGATCTATATCGGTAAAACTAGAAGCTTAGGATAGGAATAGAAGGTGGCCACGGTGGAGTGGGCCAAGCGACGAATGGAACATTCTTCCTGTGGCGGGATATCCAAGCTTTGGATCTTGCCCGCGCGGCGAAAGGATACTGTGTTCCCGTCGACGAGTTTTCAATCATTCTCCAGTCTCGTCTCGTGCACGTGTAGTTCAATGCATCAAAATGTCTTCGAGGAATTTTTCCTTGTTCGAGGAGAATAACATGCTTCTTCGTCGACAAAAACTGTCGG
>VBAX01000029.1 GCA_005883075.1 Candidatus Bathyarchaeota archaeon
TCGCTCCTATTACCTTGACCTCCTAATGTATCAGAAATACATTCAGGACGGCTACACACCATTCACACCAGCTGTCAGCCTTCTCTACGCGTTGAATGAGGCATGCGACATGATCCTCGAAGAAGGGCTGCCCGCTCGCTACGAAAGGCACAGGATATGTGCGGAGGCGGTCTACAACG
Organism: Candidatus Bathyarchaeota archaeon; assembly: GCA_005883075.1. Classification (GTDB taxonomy): domain Archaea; phylum Thermoproteota; class Bathyarchaeia; order 40CM-2-53-6; family 40CM-2-53-6; genus 40CM-2-53-6. Next base: position 180 of record VBAX01000029.1, read on the forward strand.
GAATGGAAGCCATGGGACTCGGACTGTACGCAGAGAAGGAGTCGCGATCCCATACGGTTGCTGCTGTAAACAGTCCTGTGGGGATGGACGAGGGGAAAGTGAGGGAACTCATAAGAACGAAGTATGGAATAGACTTCGGCGGAAGCCTCGGGAAAGCGAAAGGAAAAATGTTCAGAGTTGGAATCATGGGAAACGTTGGATCCGCTGACATAATGACCACAGTCGGCGCCATAGGATCCGCAACATCAGAACTAGGTTTCAAGGCCAAGGTCGACGAAGGGTTAGAAGCAGCAAGAGAAACCCTATCAAGACTACCCGGAAAGGTGAACTGAGAACCAATGGCAGTCAAACCAGGAGACTTTCTCCTAGTCAACTACACCTTGAAAGTGAAAGAGAGCGGGGAAACAGTTGACACCACCTTCGACTCAGTGGCCAAAGAATCTCACATCCATCGAGAAGACTCAACATTTGGTCCAAAATTCATCATCCTAGGCGAAGGATGGCTACCAAAAGGACTGGAGGAGTTTCTGGCTGGCCTGGACCCTGGGACAACCAAGACCGTTGAGCTGTCTCCTGAGAAAGGTTTCGGCACTCGGGACCCTGGAAAGATGCGTTTAGTCCCTCTTAGACGATTTAGAGAAAAAAGCGGGGTTGAACCGATTCCCGGGCGACAGGTAGAGCTTGAAGGGCGAACCGCCGTAGTACGTTCAGTAGGGGCAGGACGAGTCCAAGTCGATTATAATCATCCACTTGCAGGCCGAACCCTAGTGTACGACGTAACAATTGACAAAGTCCTGGAAAACGAGAACGAGAAAATACTCAATCTAATCGCCCTGAGAATCCCTGAGGTGCAGAAAGAAAAATTCGCGCTAAAGAAACGTCAAAGCGATCTCACTATTGAGGTGCCCGAGGAAGCCTTCTATCTCAAAGGACTGCAAGTAGCAAAGAAAGAGGTCACATCAGACCTGCAGAAATTCTTCCCGGACATAGATACTGTCGCCTTCCAAGAAGTCTTCAAGAGGTCCGAACCAAACCCGGAATTGCCCGTTACCACCGCGAAAGCGACAGAGGTTTCTCCAGAGAAAGAAGAGAGGGCAGAAGTAGAACCAGAGTCAGCTCCTAAGAAGGCGAAATCTCCCGCAAAGAAAAAGGCGACCACGCCAAGGAAACCCTCCACGACCACTTCTCGGAAGCGGGCCAAGATGGGGTCAGAAAACCAAAGATAGAGAGATTCCGTTCAGAGAATCCCACATAACCGTACTGAAGCTCGAATTGTGAGCAATTCCTGTCAATCAAGCGGCGCAAGTTTCGCTCCGGTCATTGATACGGCGGGGCGGCGAGTGGGAGTCCTCTGCGAAATTCGGTTCTCTTCTCAGGCATCGCTCTAGGCGAATCTCGGGCTGGTGATCCTGATATTCCCTTGTTCCTCTGCATCCTCACCTTTCCCTCCAAATTTCAAGCCTCATTTTCAACCGAATTTCCAGTCAACCATCGCGTCAGTCGTTAGGAGGGCGACCGCTATGTTTGTTTCTTTCGAATCGTCTCCCTCGGCGGGCCCGTCTGCTCTTGGCATTGCGCGCGGGCTGCCTACGCTTCGCAGAATCCTCCGTCCCCACTCCTACGACCACCTCACCGTTGACGTTTTCCATAGCATCTCCTGCAACAGGAACCTCTCGGGACAATGACCGAAATTCTTCAACAACAACTTCACAATCCTCGTTCACTCAAGACAGGTATATTCTCTTCGCCTGGGTCAACTTCCTCACCTGTACTTCTCTAGTAGCCTTCCGGCTCTTCACGTCTGCTTTTTCAGTTGTCTTCTCTTCCTCTAGTAGCTAGCTTATGAGCTAGAGCCGTTCTGTTCTGGAAGGTTCGACTTAGTGGGGGCCGAGCGATGCCTTCACAATGTTATTCTTCGGGTCTTCCTTTCAGACCTGCGTTCAAGCTTGGGAAGTTTTACTTCGAGAATACCTTCAGCCATGCTCGCCGATACTTTTTCGGTATCTATGCTTTCGGCAAAGCCTATGTTTCGGCGGAATGTGGAGAAAGCCCGTTCCCTATGCAAATAGGTTTTTCCCTCTTCCTCGATCTCCACCTTGGATTCCGCGGCCAACGACAGCTCGTTCGTGCCAGCTTGGATATTCAGGGTTTCCTTCTTCAACCCTGGAAGCTCTGCTCTCACGACATATTCGTTATCAGAGTCGATTACATCAACGTAAGGTACTCGCGTCGGCAGTTCATATTCAATAGGCCACTCGAATCCCCGGAAAGGATCCCAGGGGATTAGGGTCATTGTGTCCAGCAACTTGTCGACTGAATGACTAAAACTCGATGGAGGTCCTTTTACGGCAAGGGCAGGCTTTTCTTTAACGGCAAGCGCAGGCTTATTCGCCCTTACAACGGCCTTTGCTGCTCCTCTCTTCTTGGACATGAGAGCCATGGTCATTGGGAAGTCACCCTAATTTCCGTATTCCGGCCGGGGCCAAGGGCCCGAGGAACCGGTTTCAGAGTGAGCTTGAGCTGATGGGCTTCTCTCAGAAAACCAGGGACTCGATCGTGGAGGAGTCCGGGGCTGACCGTCGACCAGACGTCGGTCGGGAAATTCATGTTGGTTAGCATTATTATTTTCCCTAATTTGTTACTACAATGTAATAGCTGTTACTCGCTTATAAGACTTTTATCTAGACCAGATTACACACTCGAACCGCAGACACCCCGCTACCTGAAACTAAGCCCGGAAGCATAAACAAGACAGAAACACCTCTCAGAAAAAAAGGACGGCTGGAGGGGGGTCTCACGCATCAAGAGAGGTCGGGAGAAAGGAATCTCATCTGCCTTCCAAAAAACCAGCCTATTGCCTTCTTTAGACAAATCGCATTTAACTTACTTTCTCTCTCTGCAACTATTTTTTCTGCTAACTATTATGTGACCCCCAGGGTAGGCATTTTTCCCGCGCCCCAACCCTTCACGAAACCGTGCTAGAACCTGCCCGGTTCGCGCTTCGCTAGCTTAAGAGCGAAAGCAGGGGCAGTGGCCTCAGCTTTTCTTATGAGTAGAGAGCCCTACGTGCCAGGTGCGACCACCATTGGCATGGTCTGCAAGGATGGAGTGCTACTAGCATCTGAACGTCGGTACGCGTATGGAAGCTTCGTCATGAGTAAAGCCGCAAAGAAGGTGTTCCGCATTACGGACAAAATAGGCGTCGCCTGCGCGGGCATCGTGGGCGATATGCAAGTCCTGACCAGAGAAGCTCGGGCCTGGATGAGCATCTACCAGTACGAGAGGGAGAGGCAGGCGACCGTGAAGAACACGGCCAAGCTCATCGCCAATCTTCTCTCTAGCCGTCGCATGTTTCCCTTTCTTGCCGAGACAATCATTGCTGGTGTTACCGAGGGGAAACCCGAGCTCTACGTGTTAGACCCCATAGGATCTCTTCTTCCTGACAAGTTCGCGGCAGTGGGGACGGGCGCTCAAATCGCGATAGGTGTTCTCGAATTAGAATACAATGAGGAGCTATCTCTTGACCAAGGGGAGGC
>VBAX01000024.1 GCA_005883075.1 Candidatus Bathyarchaeota archaeon
TAAGTTCATGAAGCGAAGCATCGTGTTCGCCGGCGTCTGTTCTCTGGAGCTGAACATCGACGAGAATGGTTGTGGGCATAATGTCGAACTCGGAAGGATTGGTCATCTTTAAACGATACCAGAAAAACGAGAAGCCCAGGGACGAACTGGAAACGGTGGTGATGAGATGGACGAGAAGAGCAATGAGATCGCGCATGCCCGCATCGTAGCAACAGAAGAACACGGCGGATTCTTGCCGAATTTAGAATTCGCCACCCACAGGACGAAGCCATATTCAATATGAATCAGGCCGCTCTTGTCGCCGCGCATCAAGTCCGTCCAACTCATAACAACTGCTGACTCAAGAATTCGCTAGATTTTGATCTTGGTTCAGCTTCACAATCACTTCCTCTCGAGTCTTGAGTGAGCCGGAGGCCGCTCTAGGTAAGCCTCCACAACAACGCACTCAAGGCCAGAAAGGCCGTCACGAGCCCTATGACCCTCACGCGTCGCGCAAATCTGACCTTGTCCTGCGCCTCGTTCTTCTTTATCCAGGCTTGCCAAACCCGTTCGTCGAGCTCTGGATTTTTGTCGGTTTGCAGCATGGTTCTTTTATTAACTCCTTTTGGTATATTTTAAGCCACTATTGCGATTGACGTCACCACAAAATTCACCTAATATGGTTAAGTCCCTGGCGTCTGAAAGGGATTATGTCGCAGCGAAATGGCGGAGCCGGATCTTCCGTTTTGGACCCGCTCCGAGGCCCTGTCTCCCAAAAAGGAACCGCATCCGGGAATTTCGGAGATAACGCAGCAACACGCCCCAAAGTCGCTCGATTCACATCATCAGCTCAATCGTGCATAACGTCCGGACCGGAAACCGTTCCAGTCCTAAAGGAGATCCAATGATTCGCTCCCGCACACTCGTAACCTCGCTCTTGTTTGGTGCCCTCTTTTCTTCGCTGGGTACTGCGCAGGACCTTTCGAAATATCGTGATTTCCAGTTTGGAATGCGCCTGGAGTCTGTGGCCAAACAAGTACACATGAATGCCTCGGCTGCTAAGACAACTCATCAGCGGCCGGCAGTGATTCAAACACTCCAATGGGATCAGAGTTATTCCGCTCCCGCGGCGGAAGACAGATCGCTCAGGAGCATTCGTTTTGACTTCTATAATGGAGAACTTTTCAAAATGGTCGTCACGTACGATCCTGTGAGAATCGAGGGTCTGACAACCGAGGACATGGTCGACGCGATCTCCGCAATCTATGGGCCGGCCACCAAGCCGGAAAGGACGATCGCGATTTCCGCATTTTCGGCATACCAAGACAGCCAGAAGGTCCTGGCCTGCTGGGAGGACGCACAGTACTCCTACAATCTTTTCCGCTCTCCGTACGGAAACGCATTCGGACTGATCGCTATTTCCAAACAGCTCGACCTTGTGGCGGCCGATGCGAGCAGAGAAGCGGAACGGTTAGACAAGCAAGAGGCGCCGGCGAAAGAGGTCGCGCGGCAGATGAAGCAGGAAGAGGACAAACGCGTAGCGCAAGAGAAAGCCAGACTGGTCAGTAAACCCAAGTTTCGTCCTTAGCGTCCGAATCAATGACAAAGAAAGGTTTCCAACGATGACGAAGATCATGAAATGGCTTCACACCACACTTTAATAAAATCTGTGATTGGAATTGTGGACTTTTCTGCCTTCATCAGTACCTCCGTTACTTGCGACGGAAATGAAGAGGGTCGCGCAGGTTTTGCAGTTCCCGATAGTAATACAACGCAGTTGCCTGCCGTCCACTTCGGGAATGCAGCTGTTTCAGAAACTCAACTTCCTCTGGCGTCGCATCTCCGCTAAGAGAACGATCTTTGAGGAATTCCTGTAGGCCTGGCCCTTTGACCGATGGCCCCCCGGCTTCAACAAATTCAAATTTCTTCAAGTGGGCCGGAGCGATTTTGCGATTCAAGACGATCTCCAGACCGAATGAGGCGAGATCGACATCCCACGATACGATCAGCGGGTCCAGGAAAGCGATGCAAGTGTCCGGAGTGATGTTGAACACGTCCGCGTCAAGGAATTCGAGGACCGCGACGCGCATTTGCTTATAACTTCGACCGCTCTCTCGAGCGACGATCCGGAGCCAGTTTTCACGGTTCAGCTCTTCCCTGGCCAATGCCTTGACAACATCCAGGAGCTTCTGGGTGATCAGGCGTTCAAGCTCGCCAAAAGGTTCTTTCTCGAAAATCGCGCGTACCGGGCGTCGTTTCTCCCGTTTACATTTACCGAGAAGAAGCTCTCGAACCTCTTTGAACAGCGGCACCGGCGGACTTTGTATTTTCTTGCTGAGCTCCTGCCTCCGCTGGACATCGGCCAAGCCGGCAAGTTTGCCCGCAGGCAGCTTCAGAACGCTTCCAAGCTTGTCGTAGATGTCGGTCCGTTCCGGAGCTGGAGGCATCTTCTTCCGGCTCAATAGTTGGGAAATATAAGACTCGCTGACTTCCGCAGCGTCGGCTAAGTCCCGCTGCCCTAATCCCAACTCATTCAATTTCTGCTGAACCAATTGAGATACGTCCATATGATTGTCGACCTTTTCAACTTTGCGCCTACTTAACTATTATTAGTTTACAACTATACACGATTAATGTTGATTTACGTAAATACTTCACCTAATCTAGTTAAGTACAGACCGATTCGACCGAAAGATCAAAGGAGATCTAAATCTGATGACAGTACGACCTTTGCACGATCGTGTTTTGATAAAGCGCATTGACGAACAGGAGACGGTGAGAGGGGGAATTATTATCCCGGATACCGCTAAGGAGAAATCTCAGGAAGGCGAAGTCATAGCCGTTGGAACGGGCAAGATGCTCGAGAACGGTTCGGTCGCAGCTTTGGAAGTGAAGGCGGGGGATCGGATACTGTTTGGAAAGTATTCCGGAACCGAAATCAAGCTCGAGGGTCAGGACTATCTGATCTTACGCGAGGACGAGATCGTTGGCATTTTGACCCAGACCGGTAAAGCAGCCGGCAAGAAATAGAAAGGTAGCAGCCAAATGGCGAAACAGATCGTTCACGGTGAAGATTCCCGCCAGGCAATCTTGCGGGGCGTTAACATACTTGCTGATGCAGTCAAGATCACGCTAGGGCCGAGAGGCCGCAATGTGGTTCTCGACAAGAAGTTCGGTTCGCCGCTGATCACGAAAGACGGCGTTACGGTCGCGAAAGAAATCGAGTTGAAAGATCCCCTCGAGAATATGGGCGCCCAGATGGTGAAGGAAGTCGCATCGAAGACCAGCGACGTGGCGGGTGACGGCACGACGACGGCCACCGTTCTGTCACAGGCGATCTTCCGCGAGGGCGTGAAGACCGTGGCTGCGGGAGCAAACCCGATGGCCGTGAAGCGCGGCATCGAAAAAGCGGTTGAAGTGGCTACCGAACAGATCAAGAAACTCGCAAAACCGGTGAGCGGCGAAATGATCGCGCAGGTGGCTACGGTTTCGGCCAATAACGACACCACAATCGGCAACATTATCGCTGAAGCCATGAAGAAAGTCGGTAAAGATGGCGTCATCACGGTCGAAGAAGCAAAGACTCTCGAGACCACGATGGACTTGGTCGAAGGGATGCAGTTCGATCGTGGTTATCTGTCGCCTTACTTTGTGACCGACCCGGACCGGATGCAGTGTGTACTGGAAAATTGCCTCATCCTGATTGTGGAAAAAAAGATCAGCACGATGAAAGACCTTCTGCCGGTCCTCGGACAGGTGGCGAAGATGGGGCGCTCCCTGTTGGTTATCGCTGAAGACATCGAAGGTGAAGCGCTCGCAACACTCGTTGTGAACAAGCTGCGGGGCACGCTGCAAGCGGCGGCCGTGAAAGCTCCGGGCTTTGGCGATCGCCGGAAGGCGATGCTGGACGATATCGCAACCCTCACTAAGGGCCGTTCGATCACAGAAGATCTCGGCATCAAGCTGGAGAACATCCAGATTGAGGA
>VBAX01000117.1 GCA_005883075.1 Candidatus Bathyarchaeota archaeon
TCCCCGATCCGGAAAATTTACTACAAAATCCCGTTGCGTAACGCGTTGGCAGTGATGAATGGACAATCTAGATCTTGAGCGGTGAGTCCTTCTGGAAGAGGATGTTTTGTTGTCCAAAGCGCTGGTAAACGTTTCGGGGTATCGAGATGTCCGCGAGGTACAAATCGCCCACATACAGCGAAGCCCCTGGGGCAAGGAACCCGGTCTTTGGAAGTGCTAAGGTGAGGGTTGCGGTCGCCTTGATACATGGGTCGTAAGCCTTACCGGTCGTCGCGTTCATTCCTGAAGGAACATCCAGTGCTAAAATCGGGCGCCCACTCGCGTTGGCGTCTTTGATTATCGTCGCTATTCTGTCTCGAGGGTTGTCCTCAAGCCCATATCCAATGAGACCATCGATAAGCAGATCATAATCCCTCAGAATGTAGTGCGTTGATAGGATCGGAATTCCCATCTTTTCGAGGATGTGAAGTTGTCCAAGTGGTACATTCTTCATCCTGTCTTTGATTGTGCCAACAATCATCTCGACGTTGGCGCCCCAGTTTGCTAAGTGTCTTGCAGCGACCATTCCATCGCCGCCGTTGTTGCCTCCTCCAACGAGGCAGGCAACACGCTTCCCGATAGTTCTCCCTTGCAACATCTGCAGGCCCATAATAGCTGTGGCTCTGCCCGCGTTCTCCATCAACATGAGAACATCCACTTGGAACTCTCGAATTATGACATCGTCTATCCTACGCATCTCGTCAGAGGTGACGTAGACAATTCCAGCCTTCTCTTGCACGCTCTCACATCAACTGCCGGGCAGATATATTCAAAATACCACGATTGAGGAATATTCAAAACTTGAAGCAGATGGAGCGATTGTGAGGTTAAGAATTGCATCTCCTAATTGACGACGTTCACCTCTGGGATGGGACCGGCTCGCCCGCGCAATCCAAAATGTCCGTCGAGATTCGTGATGGACGAATCCATTGGATAGGGCCAGCGTCCCAATGGCGGGGTAACAGGGCTACCGTTCGAGTCTTTGATGGCAGGGCTCGAACATTGATTCCAGGACTCATGGATTGTCATGTTCACTACAGCAGTCCAGGCGGGCCCGAATGGATCGCGCGATTTACCGATCCCCTTCCCGAGATCTCAATGCGTGCCGTCGAACTCGCCGAGACCAGTTTACGAAGCGGAGTTACGACCGCACGAGACGTTGGCGCGCCCCACGGGGTTAGCATCAGGCTTGCACGGGCAGCGCGGGCAGGGGAGATTCGCGCCCCGAACATACGTGCTGCGGGGACCTGGATTGCCCATCGAGGCACTTACGTTTCCTTCGCAAGACTATTCGAGGAAACCGACGAGCTACGAAACGCGATCAAGACGGAGATTGAGGCTGGAGCGGACCTGATCAAGGTTGCACTGGCAGGCTGGAACGAAGGTGCCCGCCCGCAAGACGCGCCGGATATCCCATTTGACAAGAAACTGCTCGCTGTAGCTGTCGAAGAAGCGCATAGGGCGGGATTCAAGATTGCATGTCACGCCAACGACCCGACCAGCTGTGGAATAGCCGCCCACGCGGGCGTCGACTCGCTCGAGCACGGGATGTTTCTCGAAGCAGGCGATCTTGAGGTCATGGTGAAGAACAAGACGTACCTTGTCCCGACCATGTCTGTCTGGGACGCCATGCTCTATTACGCTCGGGCAGTTGATTGGCCTGAGACTCGTAAGAAGCGGGCCGAGGATTTACGACAGGGATCGCGTGCGGCAGTCACAGCCGCCATCAAAGCCGGCGTGAGGATAGCGTTAGGGACTGATGCTGGCGGTGGGGCTGCACGTCACGGTCGAATTGCGCGAGAGGCTGAATTGATGGTCGAGTGTGGGATGGAGCCGCGCCATGCCCTCATCGCTGCGACCTCTAGCGCAGCAGCCTTGATCGGCGAAAGCGAGCGGGGAACGATCGAAGAAGGAAAGATCGCAGACCTAGTTCTACTAGATGCGAATCCCTTGGAGAATATCGGAGCACTGCGGTTGATCGTGGACGTGTTTCAAGAAGGAAGGCGTGTAGCATAGATCTTTGTGTGGCGGGAAGGGTCGGCTTCAACGTTGATCTATGGCGTCAGTTCTAAGAAGTTCGTTGCAGTGATCTTCCTGACATGCATCCGTGTCTACTCACTGGACCTCTTGGCTGTCACGGCCGGAACAATAGTCATAGGAGTGGGAATCAAGTTGATCCGTGAGCTTTCGGGTTTGCACTGAAAGTTGGTGGACCGGGCGGGATTTGAACCCGCGGCCTTCCGGAATCTAGACCATCAACTGGTTTGCAAACCGGACGTTCTTCGGCCTGACATTTGACTCGTCAGCATACCAGGCTGAACTACCGGCCCACTCGGCCGAACCCGATATTATAACCGGGTTAAAGCCTTTGACGAAGCCCGCCCATTACGCGGGCTAGACATCGGGATCAACACGAACCAAGAAAAGTCAGGCGATGTCGTCCTCCAAGGCTCGTTTGTCGACTGCGATCTTGATCGTTGAACAGCGACGAAAAGATGCACCGGCACAAATGGTAGCGCAACGTGCCTAGGCGGGCTGCATAGATGCGGTTGCACGTCGCAGTTAAGGCGTTTTAAGGAGCAGTTTTGATCCCTTGTTTTCTGACTCGGCGTAGAAAAACGTCCAGCCTCAAGAATCAACAGGGATGATGAAGACGTTAAACGTCTGACAACGACAGATCCATACATTTCTCAACCCCGTCAAAGAGGAAACTCCCTTTTGACCCCCACGAGTGGTTGATTTTTCCCGCGCTCCGCACTTCGCGAAAATGGTTTTCCCCCGATTAGATTATGGGGCCGCCGGCGGGACTTTCCCACCAACTATGGGTGCTTTGAACCCGCCCCGCAGGCTCCATTTGCCAGGATCACTCTTCGGGACCCTTCAGGCCTGTACGCTACCAAGCTACGCTACGGCGGCCACGCGGGAGACCGGGTGGAAGTGAGGAATATGTAAGTTTGCAAACTCACGTCCACAGAATCTTGCACTGGTCCCAGCAATGCTTGCTTACGTGCAGTCCACCTTGCGTCCCAAATGTTACACTAACCCATTCATTTTTCCAAGAGACAGTATCGATTATTTCAATGAACGTAGCATTCCTCGTGTCCAAAATGACCGGGGGCCAAGCGGGCGAATAGAGAGGCGAGCCTTAGGTTTCTGCAAAACCGCTATGAAATCCATGACCGTGTAACACTCGCTCTGGATGTAAAAAATGGCAACCGCAAAAAATGAGCTTCTCCTGCTGAGAACTTTCAGGCTCGCTCTACCCGCAGCTCTATTCGCCACACTCCTATGGACACTCGAATTCAGCGAATCTACGAGACAATGGGTCTACAACGGACTCGGCGCAAACGCCAACAACATCGTATTCATCATCGGACTAGTGCTCGTCGTCGGACTCTACTGGTTCATGGGCGTGTACGAGCGCAAGATCCTCTACGAGAACCGGCACACAAGACCCGCGTTCTAACCAGCAGCAGAAACAACGCAACGCTTCCTCCACTCCCTTATTCCAGTCTCTAGATTCCCGGGAATAGTTTTTCTGGAGCCAAAGCTATCTACCCCCGACACCCGCCAGCATTCCGGCTGGTAGAACACGGGTTTGAAGGTCGGAGTACACGTCTCCATTTCAGGTTCCATCGACCAGGCCGTCGACCGGGCAAAGGAAGAAGGCTGCGACACCTTCCAGGTATTCACGCGAAACCCTCGCGGCTGGAAATTCGCCGAACTAGACCCTGACGAGGTCGAGAGCTTCAAAGAAAAACTAGCCCAGTCCAACCTCGGACCAGTAGTTGACCACATGCCCTACCTTCCCAACCTGTCATGTCCTGAAGACGAGCTCTACGAAAAATCCACGGCAACACTTCTGGCCGAGGTTGATCGTTGCGGGACTCTTGGAATACCCTACCTCGTCTGCCATCTTGGCAGCCATCTGGGAATGGGAAGAGACGTTGGCTTGCAAAGAATCACCGACGCGCTGAACATGGCTGTCAAACGCGTCAAGAAAGATCCCTGGATACTGCTGGAGAACATGGCAGGACAGAGGAACAGCATGGGCTCTAACTTTCCCGACATCCGAGAGATCATCGATGGAGTGAAAAAGAAAGATCGATTGGGTGTCTGTCTAGATACTTGCCACGCCTACGCCGCAGGCATGGATCTTCACACCGAGAAAGGCGTTTCTCAGACTCTGACGAGCTTCGACAAAGATATCGGGTTTGACAAGTTGAAAGTTGTCCATCTGAACGATTCCCGCGGCGGGCAAGGGTCCGGACTCGATCGCCACGAACATATCGGTATGGGCTACATTGGAGCCAAGGGATTCAAGACGATTCTACATCACGAAACTATCCAGGACCTCCCCTGGATTTTGGAAACGCCTGAGGATGAGAGGCGTGATGATAAGGGTAACTTGGAAACGGTTCGCAAGCTAGCAAAATGAAAACCGCACTTGATCTACAATCAGCAGGGGCGATTCATCGAATCATCCAAGATGCCGCCGGAGCGGTTGATAGGGCTCGGAAGGATGATCCCACGGCTTTGCAGGAGATTAGCGATTCGACTGATGGTGATCCGTTCAGAGTCTTGATCGCGACCGTGCTGTCTCATCGAACCAAGGACCCCGTTACCGCTCTCGCTTCCTCCAGGCTCTTCGCCCGGTTCCCCAATGTCAAGAGCCTGGCCGCTGCAAATACCAGGACTGTCGCACGACTCATCAAGCCAGTGGGTTTCTACAATACGAAAGCACGGACTGTCAAGAAAATCTCTAGGATCCTGCTTGACAAGTATAGTGGCAAAGTCCCTGAGTCCATGGATGAGTTGCTCGAGCTCCCTTCTGTCGGGCGCAAGACTGCTAACTGTGTCTTTGTCTATGGGTTCAAGACACCCGCAATCCCCGTCGATACTCATGTTCATCGGATCTTCAACCGTATTGGAGTAGTTGCGACGAAGGCGCCAGAGGAAACGGAGGAGGAGCTTACTCGGTTAGCGAATCGTAAAGATTGGCTTCCGCTCAACGAGGTCTTCGTAAAATTTGGGCAACTCGTCTGCAAGCCGATCGGGCCACATTGCGCGGACTGCCCACTTAACAACAGGTGCAAGTATTACAAGACTGACTATCTTCCTCGCCTCAAGAAAAAGCAACGACAAAACTAGAGGAACCGCATTTTCTATCGCTTGTACCGCTTCGTGGCAATCCGATGTCGGTCGTTATGCGATTGCTTGGATGGCGATTCTCCCGGTGGGAGAGCCATTCGACGATTTCAGTCTCTCTACATCGAATGTCATGTGACAGAGGCTACAGGTGTGGTCGTGACCAACAGGGTCGTAACACTTGTCAAGTCGCGCGCAGAAAGGACACTTCACGCGGTTGCTTGAATCATACGTTTTCATTGCAGTCACTTCCGTGGTTCATAGCGTCGGCATAATCCAATGGTTTTGACCACCTGTTCAAGGGAATTTACAGGCTTGTTCAGCCTTCTTGAATATCGGAGCCACGCTGGTCGAGCTGCTGGAAGGCAAGACTTTAGAGCGATCGGCCCCTTCCGGGGTCTTATAACCGGTCTCGACGGGCCCTGATGAGTGAGACGGAAGCTGTAAATAGCGAGCGGTCCAGTATAACATACGTCATAAAGAGCGAAAGAAACGATGGCTAACAAGAGTTACCTAGACCTGGATTATGCGAAGTACGACTTCAAGGATACTCAGAAGCCCATCTTCAAGTCCGAAAAGGGACTTTCTCGCCAGACCGTCGAGCAAATTTCTGATATGAAGAAAGAGCCTGAATGGATGAAGAAATTCAGGCTACGAGCCTACGAACATTTCCTCCAAAGGCCAATGCCCACATGGGGTGGCAATCTCTCCCATATTGACTTCAACGACATCTACTACTACCTAAAACCCACCGACAAGGTGGAGAAGAGCTGGGACGATGTTCCCGAGAAGATCAAGAAGACTTTCGACAGGCTAGGCATACCTGAGGCCGAGAAGAAGTTCCTTGCAGGAGTAGGCGCTCAATACGAATCAGAGGTTGTCTATCACAGCCTCCTGAAACATTTGGAGGACAAGGGTGTAATCTTCTGCGACACTGATACCGCCCTCAAGCTACACCCGGAGATTGTCAAGAAATATTTCGGAACAATCATTCCGCCAGAGGATAACAAGATGGCCGCGCTCAACAGCGCTGTCTGGAGCGGCGGCAGCTTCATCTACATTCCCCAAGGCGTCAAAGTCGACCTCCCACTACAGGCATACTTCAGAATCAACGCCGCAAACATGGGACAATTCGAGAGAACCCTGATCATTGCAGACGACTACGCAGATGTGCAGTACATCGAAGGTTGCACGGCCCCTGTCTACTCGACAGACTCCCTCCACTCGGCAGTGGTCGAGATAATTGCGAAGAAGGGAGCTCGGGTCCGTTATACAACCCTCCAGAACTGGTCGTCCGACGTTTACAACCTCGTCACGAAGAGGGCTTACGCCTATGAAGACGCTAGCGTTGAATGGATCGACGCTAACGTCGGCAGCAAACTCACAATGAAATATCCGTCTGTCTACCTGGTCGGACCAAGGGCGAAAGCCGAGATAGTCTCAGTAGCATTCGCAGGCAAAGACCGTCACCAAGATACAGGCGCGAAGGCGGTACACCTCGCTCCGTACACAAGTTCCAGAATCACCGCAAAATCCGTCAGCAAAGACGGAGGACTAACCACCTACCGAGGACTAGTGCACGTGGCCAAGGGAGCAGTCGGAGTAAAGTCCAGCGTTCGATGCGACGCCCTCCTAATGGACGCGCAATCAAAAACATCAACCTACCCCTACATGGAAGTCAACGAAGACGACGCAACAATAACCCACGAAGCAACAGTTGGACGGATCAACGAAGACCAGCTGTTCTATCTCATGTCGAGAGGACTGTCCGAGACACAAGCTCTCAGCATGATCGTCACCGGGTTCATGGAGCCATTCACCCGAGTACTACCAATGGAATACGCGGTCGAGTTTAACCGACTGATCGAGATGGAAATGGAAGGCGCCGTCGGCTAGCCACCGAACAAAACCAAAGATTCTAACAGGCCCAGCAATCAACAGGGTAGCCAGCCATGGGCAAGTCCCTCGCCAGCCCCACAGAAAGCATGATCAAAGAAGTCTCGGCTTCCTTCTCCGAACCACAAGAAGTCAGCAGAGAAAGATTCGTCGCACTCGACTACTTCAACAAACTACCTCTCGAAAAATCTGTTCTCTACACCAAATACGTGGACATTCTATCCAGCCTCACACTAGACTCGTTCGAACCTGGCATGCCGTCTCAACTAAGGTCGATACCACACGAGATCGCCCATCTCATCAAGGAGCGAGACGAGCCAACTTTATCCCTCCAAGTCGACTCCCAAATGGTCCGCACCGAAGTCCACGGGACCCTGGAGAAAGAGGGGATCATATTCTCGAGCATACACTCAGCTCTCGCCAACAACCCGGACCTAGCTCGAAGCCATTTCACCAAGGCGATTCCTCCGGACGACGACAAGTTTGCAGCTCTGAACAACGCTTTCTT
>VBAX01000118.1 GCA_005883075.1 Candidatus Bathyarchaeota archaeon
GGCCGGGTGTGATCGATCTGATTTGATGTTGGCGGGGATGTAGAGGAAGCTGGAGATCGGGGTCTGGTCTTGGGCGGGATAGACGATCAGGTGTGGTTGGATGAAATTGTCCTGGTTTAGTCCACCGACTAGCGAGTAGGTGATTTGTTTGAGGGTGCGGGCTTTGAGATCGTAGACCCAGATGTCGTGGGGACTGTCGCCTGAGGCGTGTATTATCGCGAGCTGTTTGCCGTCTGGAGAGAAGCGACCAGCACGGATGACTCCGTGGCCTGGTGGTATCTCTTCCTGTTCTCCTTTCAGGTCGCGGATGTAGAGATGGAGGTTGCCGGCTTGATTGACGACGTAAGCGTACCTGTCTTCCGTCGGGCTGACGTCGACAAGAGAACTATCCCAGTCTTGTAGAGTGAGCCACTGGAATTCGCTGTTTTCTTTGTGATCGAGTAAGGCGACTGCTTCTATTCCCTCGTCGTTCGCGTTGCTGGTGACATAGACTCGTTTGTTGTCGCGTGTCCAGCCTCCGACGATGCTGGTGGAGCGATCGTCTATTGGGGCGAGGACTGTCTCGCTCCCCGTCTCCATATCGTGAACGCTGACACCAGTGTACTGGTAGTTTCTTGTCCGAGAGAAGGCGAGTTTTTTCCCGTCGGGGCTGGGTTCGAGGGCTTCGCAGTCGCCGGTGTCGCTGCTGATGATCTTCTTGACTGTCCCGGTTGCGAGGTCGTGGTGGAAGATCGGGTAGGTTCCGGGTATGTCCCGCTCGGCAGCGTAGAATAGAGACTTGCCGTCGGGATTCCATTTCATGTCTCTATGTCCGATCTTCTCGGTGCGGGTGATGTTCTTGGTGGTGTATTCTGTTAGATCGAGCAGGTAGAGGTTGGGCTTCTCGTCCCCTTGAGAATCTTGCGAGTAGAGGATATGGTGGCCGTCGGGTGAGGGATCCGCGAGATCGTTTCTCTCGTCGCTCACTGTCAGCTGGACAGGCCAGCCGCCCTGGCTGGGGACGTGCCAGATATTGTACCGGCCGGTAATGTTCGTCTCGAAATAGATATGTTCGCCGTCAACTGACCAGCGAAGAGTGAACATGGAACGCGTGTAGTAGAGAGTGTCAATGTCCAAGGGACGATAAGCTGGGCTGGTTGGGCTGGTGATAGAGTCGCTGGCCAGTTTCGCAGCCGGGGTGGGAATCATTTGGTCCGTGAGGGGAATAGGGAATAGTTAGAACTATCGACCAGCTACGCTTTCTCCCGTCGGGACCAAATGATGATTAGGGAGTATCCCAACCTACTGCGATACCGATCGGTGTGTGAGTAATGGGGCACGTGACGGTGAGGGTGAAGCTCGGAAACCCAGTTTCCAAGTCGAAGGAGAAAGTAGTTGACAAGGCTCTCGTCGATACTGGATCAACATTTACCGTTGTTCCTCGCAGCATAGCGACGAAGCTCGGATTGAGGAGCCTCGGGAAGAGGCGAGTTGAGACCGCGAATCGCAGTCAGCTTCTTGACCAGTCTTTCGCCTCTATCGAGGTGGACGGGAAGAACACTGTGACACCGCTCCTGATCAGCGGAACCTTGGACAAAATTCTGATCGGAGTGATAACTCTCGAGGCTCTTGGGCTAATGGTTGACCCGACAAAAGGGACGTTGAAGGAGACTGAGACCCTCCTCCTCTAAAGGTTCCGGATTAGTAACGTGAATTGTGGGTTTTGCTCGCGCCGTTTGGCTAGGCGGGTGTTTTCGAGTAGTATTGTTTGAGAGTGCTTAGCATCTCTGGGTCGTGGTGTTCTTCGATGATTATCCTGTATCCCTCGTCTTTTTCCTTGTTGACGAGTTGTTTGGTGGCGTATACTTCGCCGATATAGCTATCCTCCTCGATTATCCCCAGGCCCTGCGGTCCTTGTCGGAGGACGTCGAATACTATCTTGAGCAGATTGTCCAGATCTTTTACGGGACGGGTGTTTGTGATGGTGGGTGATCCTTTCCAGAGTAGGAAGACGACTGTTATTCCGACGAGTCGGCCGGCTAGTTGGTGTCTGAGCCGTTCGAGATTGTCCGGAGAAATTCGTTCCTTGATGGCGTTTGCTAGCTTCTCTTTCTTCTCGCTCGTGTTTTGTCCGTTGCCGGGGGTTAACGGCTCGAACGGGGCGATGGTGAGGTCGAGGAGGATATCCTGAGCTTCGAGTTGTTCAGCCAACATGGTCGCTTTGACTCCAGATTGCGACCTAGCAAATTAGTGTTTTGGAAGCATTGAGTCGATCGGTCACTTACTCTTGACGAGGATTTTTGGGAAGCTGTTTCGTTGAATGGAGCTTTGCGCCGCGGGTGCGGACCCAACTGGCCAGGGTTAGAAGGGTAAAAGAGAGCCCGACCCAGAACAGATAATTCAGCACGACTAATACCGGGTCGTAGGCAAGACAGAGAGTAGGGAATCCAGGGGTAGCGCAGCCTGGAATCGGGTGCGTTATCGAGAAAGGAAATCCGATGGGGTACTCTTCAAAACGGTTCGTGGTGGCGAAGATACTTACTCCTAGTAGGATGAGCGCCGGTCCGAGAGCGATCCCTAGATTGCGGAGGAATTTGCGCAGCCGACTGCCGGCGCGGAAGGATATTGGGTTCGTGATCTCCGGTGTCCGCGCAAAACGCCACGCTATGAGGGATACCCCGACTCCAAGAGGGATGAGGGAGCCGGACATGAAGCTCAAGTCGATCGAAAATGGAAAGAGGAGAAAGAAGACTACTAGGTTGAAGGTCCACCGAGCACGCTTCTCCTCAGCCTCATCATCCAGCATGTCCCCGGTAGGCTCGTACAATTCGTGTAACTAGAGAGCGGCTCGAATATTAATTCCTAGGGGGCTTGCTTTCGAGATCATCAGTCACGACCTTGCTCAAGCGGGTCTCCTGTTTCTCCAGTACCTGATTATCTTGGTGCTATCTGACCCGTTGGGAGGTTTCCTGCGGAGCCTTTCATTGATTAGTAGAGCTGTTTTTCTTCTGCGCGAAGCTTCGAGTTGTCTAGATACGAGGACTTTTCCTTGTTTGACGATCTCCGCGGCAAAGCTGGAGTTTGTCTCCAACATCTTCCCCCATTCCTTGGTGGTGTAGGCGAAGGGTTGAAGGTCCAACCCTAGTACTGTGTCTTTTAGCATGGCGAATCTCTTGCCGGGGTCGCCGGGGAGGCCGTCGGCGATTATGGCTATGTCGATGTCGCTGCCTGGCGAGTAGTTGTCTCGGGCGTAGGAGCCGAAGAGGATTGCCTGGTGAACCTTGACCTGAGTACTGATCCGCTTCAGGTAATGTTGGAGGGCGGTCTCAACTTTTTTTCTCGGTACGGCGTATTCGATCCTCACAGTACTGTTGGATCTTTTCCGCAATCCGTAACGCTTCTAGAGCGTCCTGCCTCGTATAATAGTCCATAGGGGCTCCTTCCGGGTGAGAGTTGGTATAACGGGTGGGAATGTAGTGCCTGTCGAGTAGTTTCGCTTCATTCACCAGTGCAGCGTCGGGTCTCTCTTGTCTAGGTAGTTTCTGGAGGAGCGTGGAGACTGAGTGTCCCAGAACGTGGGCTCCCAGACTCTCATACAGTGCCTTGACGGCTTTCTCTGCTGACTGTTGGGCTGAGAAGCAGGACCATTCATAATCCTCCATGTCAAGGCTCCTACGCGCATGGCCTAGATCCTTCTTGGCCTGTCGAAGCCAGTCCTCGGTCCGCCGCATAGCCACGAGACATCCTCCTCCAAAATATAACCTGACAGCATCAGCCAGCCCGCGCCGCATCTAAACGAGAGAGGGAACCGACGATAAACAGGAGCGAACGATACTGGAACAAAACCGGCCCTTCCAGAATCACTTTTTCCTCGACCGGAATTTCCTTGTGGGTGATTGTTCTTGCTTTTTTGATCCCTTGTCCGGACGGGGTTGACATGGGTGGTATAGGGGCCGGAAGGACACTGGTCGGCTTCAACACCCAACCAAAAAGGGATTAGCATTAGCTTATCCCGAAGCATTTTCTTGACAGTATTGATGAATCGAACCTGAAGCAAAGAACGTCACAAGTGTTCCTCTACTCAACTATCGTCGTGGCATCGGTTGCTGTTTCTCTTGCGACAAGTCTCTTGTCCTGGGCGCACGTCGTTTACCCTCCTCCTGAAGTATGGAATTATGGTCTTCCTTTTGTTTGGAGGGCCGTGATCTTTGTCGCAAGCCCAATGGGCACCACGGCCGAAACAGTTTGGACCTGGTTTGCTTTCGCTCTTGATGTCCTCTTTTTCATGGCTATAGGCTATCTTGTTGTTACTCTATATCAGCGAAGACATCGGACCACTGCGATAGCCAGCCCGGGCATGGTCCTGTCAGTCACATATGTGGCGTTTGTCCTGTGGATTTCTATAGAGGCCTACCTGAGCTTCTGCAACCTTAGACAATGCGCCTGAAATAACCAATACCGTGTTTTGAGACCAGAAGCGTTTGAGGTCTTATGCTGGTATT